>JBPCVB010000278.1:0-12298 GCA_051010855.1 Pirellulaceae bacterium
GCGTTGAAGTCAAAGTTGCCGTACAGGTTGATGAAGGTGTCGTCGCCGGTACCAAAGTCGACTTCCAGCGTGGTGGGATCAATGCTCGCCCCTGCCAGCAACGTGAATGAATCATCATCACCGTAAAGATTGATGAAGACATCAGCCGGATTGCCAGTCGTGCCAAACGTGACGGAATCCGTGCCGCTGCCGCCGTTGTAGGTCACGTCGTCGCCCCCGAAGACACCAATGATGTTGGCGTCGTTGTTACCATCGCCCAGGTCAATGTCGATGTCACCACCAAAGGTCGCGGCGGAGTTGCCAACAAAGTTGTCGATGTTGGTCGCAGCAGTCGACGTGACCGTCAAAGATCCAGCTACCGATGAGCCGGCTGCGTCGAACCAGGCAACCTGGTTTGCGATACCGGCGTTGTCACCCAGATTGACAAGGGCGTTGCCCCCGATGCTGGTGCTGGCGAGGCCATTCATGGTCACCTGATCAGCGCCGCTGCCGCCCAGGTAAGTAAAGCTGCCGATAATCGACATGGTCGCATCGTCATCGAAAAACGACAAAAGGGATTCGCCTGAGTTGTCGACCAGCACATTGCCACCGACGTTCATCGTGCCGCCGTTCTCGAAGAAGTTAACTCCGACCAGGTCGAGATCGCCAGTGATTGAGATGTTGTTATTGTCCTCATCAACCACATCGGCATCCGCCCCCAAATCGATGTTGGCGTGACCACCCACACCAAGGTCGGCGTTGACTGCCAACTCAACGACTTGACTGCCGGTATCTGCGGTCAGGTGCAGGTTGCCGCCGATGGAGTTGCTGGTTCCAGTGAAGTTCACAGCGCGGTCACCGTTGCCGACGTCGATGGTCAGGTCGCCGGTGTGCGCGTTGTCAAGGTCGACATCCAGCATGCTGGTGCCGTCGAGCAAGGTAACGGCCAGATTGGCGGCCGGGGCCACTTCAACGGTGCCACCATTGATAAATTGGAAGGAATCGCCCGTACCGTTGTTGTCGATAGTGAGATCACCTACGTCTGACAACTGAGTCGACGTCAACGTACTGGTGATAAAGTTGTAATCGTGATCAAACCCGGCCAGGCCGAGGAGAATGGCGTTGAAATCGAACACGCCGTAAAGGTTGAAGAAGGAGTCATTGTCATTGCCAAAATCGACGTACAACGTTGTGGGATCGATGCTGGCGCCGGCCAACAAAGTGAAGGTATCATTGCCACCGTCCAGAAGAATTGTGACATCAGCGGGCGTCCCGGTTGTCCCGAAAATTACGTTATCAATGCCGTCAAGGCCTGTATAGTTTACCAGGGAACCACCTAGCGTACCGACAATGATTGCCGTATTGGTACCGCCACCCAGACTGATATCGATATTGCCTCCAACGCTGGTGTCGAGGTTGCTCGTGTACGTATCGGTTCCGGAAATGCCGGTCGACGAAACGTTCAGGTTGCCGCCAATATCAACGGTACTCGCACCGTCCAGCGAGGCGAATTGGGGACCCGCTCCGTTATTACCACCGAGATTGATCGTTGCATCTTCAACGATCTGCACGCCGCCAGCTCCGTTGACTCGTACATCATCCGCACCATCACTACCGGTGTAATGGAATTCGCCGCCGACAAACAACGATCCGTTGCCAGCAAAGACTGAATCCACGGTATCGACCGAGTTATCAATGGTCGCATCGCGGAATACAGATAGCAGACCACTGTGCATAAAGTCATTGACGCCGGTGAAACGCATGTCTTCATTAATGATCAAGCTGTTCGCATTGTCGTTGACGGTGTCAAACCCCGAACCGAGATCGATTTCCAGTGTGGCGACACCCAGCGGCGCGTTCACCGACAGGTCAACCACCTGATCGCCCGCTCCAGCGCGGATGTCCACGTCACGCAGCACGTTATTGATCAGACCGGTGTACTGGACCGTGCGGGCGCCATCGCCCAGCACCAGGGTGGTGCTGTCGACCGCATTCACCAGGTCAATTTCCAGGTTGTTGCCGGTATTGGGCACCATCGTGAGGAACATGTTTTGAGCGATGGGCACAATGGCTTCACCAGCAGCCAGTGCCGACTGGAAACGCCAGTCCAGCATGCTGGGTCCGCTGCCGTTATCAACCGTGACATCGCCCATGTCTGCCAGCTGGTTGACCCTCAGCGTGTCATCCAGAGCCGTGTAGAAGAAGTCAAAGAAGTGGTAGTTGGTGATGTCATATTCGAAGTCGATCAGACCGACCAGATTATTGGTGAACAGATCGCCAGTGTCGTTGCCAAAGTCGACTTCCAGCAGGTTGACCGGCATATTGAGTTCAAACGTATCGTCGCCGCCACCCAGCGTGACCAGCACGTCGGCTTGCGGTGCGTCGATATCGTAAACAACGGAGTCAACCAGATCGCCACCGGTATACGACACGATGTTGCCAAGGAATGTGCCGCCCAGATTGATTTCGTTACCGAGGTTGGAATCGTCAGCGGCGATATTGATGTCACCGCCTACCGCGGCAAGCAATTCGACCAGTTGCGGATCGCCAAAGAACGGATCGCCCAGGCCCAGGTCAATATTGACGTCTTCCGTAATGGTAGCACCTGTCAAATCCAGGCGGTCAATGTTGACGTTGCCCAGGTAGTTGAAACCGCCGACCAGAAACATGCCGCCATCGGGAATCAGGAACGACTCTACGTCCTCACCGCTGACATCGATGAATACGTCACCATCGGTCGGCGGAGGTCCGAACAACCCGGCCATCAGCGAATATTCGTAATGGTTAACGCCCGTGAGGAAGACGTCCACGTCGACCGTGACCAGTTGTGCGTTACTGAGCACAAAATCGAAATCGTCGCCGAGGTCGATGTCGATCGAGCCATGTACGATCAGGGGGAGTCCATTGTCGCCGGTCAGCGTGACTTCCTGGGTGTTGATGCCGCCGGTCACAATCAGGTCGCCGTCGATTTCATTCAACATCCCGTCCATGACCACTTCGCGCACACCGTTACCCAGAATCATTTCGAGGTTGCCGGGATGAGCCGCTTCGACCAGTACCGTCAGGCTGTTGGCCGTATCGTCCAGCAGTTCAATCGAGATGTTGGTGGGGTTCACGAAGAAGGGCTTGGCGCCCGAATTGTCCGTAACCGTCCATTGCCCGCCGGTGTTGTCCAGCACGACGTCGCCATCGTCAGTGATTTGTGTCAGATCGAGGGATACACCGTCGAAGAAGCCCAGGAAGGCCAGGACGCGTTTGTCTTCCAGCTTTTCAAACTCGCCAAAGTCGCGTCGTGCAGCGGTTTGACTTCGGTCACGCGTCTGCTTGTTGCGATCAGCTTGAAACCATTTGTTGATCATCGTGTGGCCTTCAGGGAATACAGGGAATGAGGGAGCGTGTTTCCGGCAACCGAGGGAATTGAGGGGGGATATAAGGACAAGTACTCGACTTGCGTGGCATGAGTCCGCAGCGGATCAGGAACAATTGCCGGATGAATCGTTGCCCAAATCAGCTGCGAAATGGCACTTCAGGCCACACTAATAATGGAAAACATACTAATCAGGGAGATAACCACGATCAATCCAACGCGGCTTTTTCAGGCATTTTGATGCAAACAAAACCCCCTTCTACAGCAATCATTTACCGAAAATGTACTCGGTGCCGCGGCAGATTTCCGCCGTGCTACGATATGGGCCTGTTTTCGTTTGAATTTGAGCCGCCAATGATGCTTCCCTGGCAAGGCCTCGGAAGCGATATGGAAACACCATGCACACCAAAAGTCCCGGTTTTCTGTGGTTGGTTCCCACAATAATTTTTTCCGTCATGTTGGCCGGCTGCGATAGAAACCAGCCGGCCGATGTCGCCAAACACCAGCCTAATCGGCAGGTCGGACAGGCCGCCGTTCAGGAACCTGGTAACCAGCCTGCTACCGCGCCCGTCCAGCGCCCGCCCGCTACCGGGCCGACAGCCAGATTGCCCTCAAGAGAACCAGCAGCCCAGGAATCGGCGGCCCAGCAGGACTTCGAGCATGAACTGAGAATACTGCATTGGAATATCGAATCCGGTGGCAGCCATCCAACGCTCATCGCATCGCAGCTGCGTCAATTTGCGGACGACGGATATCATTTGATCGCGCTATCCGAAGTCCATGAGTTCAGGGTCTACGACGACAAGTTTGATTCGATCGATCGAGATGGCCGTTGGCAATCCGTGCTGGGAGCCAGTGGCATCAACTCCGGGCGCGAAGACGACCGGCTGATGATCTTTTTCGATTCGTCACGACTCAAGCTGATTAGTTCCCAGGAACTCAATCGCTACGACGATTTTATATTGAACGACGGCAGGCATCGTTCACCTCTGGTCGCGCATTTTGAAGATCGCGAGAGCAACCAGGATTTCCTGTTGCTGCACAATCATCTGGCGCGAGGCAATGCCGAATTTCGCCAGGAGCAGGCGGCCGGATTGCGTGAATTTGCCCGTGACAGTTCGCTGCCATTGATCGCTGTAGGAGACTATAACTTTGACTACGTCTTTGATACGCGGCAGGGTAACCCGGCATTCAACCAGTTCATACGTGACAGCGTCTGGCGGTGGATCGAGCCCGAGGAATTGATCGACACCAATTGGTACGATCCCGAGTCGGACGGTATCGACAACTATCCGGGATCGATGCTCGACTTTACGTTTGTTGCCGGACCGGCACGCGAGTGGTCAGTCATCAGCCGAGTCGTCGTGCGTGAAGGTGATTTTCCGGACGACGATCAAACCAGCGATCATCGCCCGGTGGAAGTTGTGGTCAGGTACTAGAGGTCGCCCGCGACGCTATTCCTCAGTGTTCGGCAATTGATGGCCCAGCTTGTCGCGTTTGGTCGACATATAACGTTCGTTGTGTTCGTGGATCGGTGGCAGGATCGGCACCTGATCGACGACTTCGAGATTGAAGCCTCGCAGATTAAAGGCCTCGGTCTTTTTGGGATTGTTGGTCAACAGGCGAATTCGGTTCAGCCCGAGGGCCTTGAGGATTTGAATACCCACGCCGTAGTCACGCATGTCGGCCTTGAAGCCCAACGCATGGTTGGCCTCGACCGTATCGAGGCCCTCATCCTGCAGCGCGTACGCGCGAATTTTTTCGGTGAGTCCGATACCGCGACCTTCCTGTGGCAGATAAACCAGCACGCCGTAACGTTCACGTGCAATCATCTCCAATGCCAGATGCAACTGGTCACCGCAATCGCAACGCAGCGAATCCAGCACGTCGCCGGTAAAGCAGCTGGAATGCATCCGCACCAGTGGCGGTTGCTGGTGTTCGGCGGGTTCGCCCATCACCAGGGCCACAGGCTGCTGGTTTTCGTATTTCACATCGTAGGCGTACACGCGGAACTCGCCGTATCGGGTGGGTAGCTTCGCAGACGCGGTTTGGGAAACCAGTTTCTCGCTGGTGCGACGGTATTTGATCAAATCTTCAATGGTGATGATGCAAAGCCCGTGGCGCTCGGCAATCTCAAAAAGCTGATCACGGGTGGCCCGGTTGCCCGTTTCATCCAGCACCTCGCACAGGACACCGGCTGGTGCAAGTCCAGCCATTCGCGCCAGATCAACCGCAGCTTCCGTATGGCCTGCTCGCCGCAGCACCCCGCCTTGTTTGGCCAGCAACATATGCACGTGTCCGGGGCGTTGGAAATCTTCGGGTTGGCTGGATGGATCAGCGATGGCACGTACGCAGACGGCCCGCTCTTCGGCCGTAATTCCGGTTTTGGCAGATACATGATCCAGCGGTGTCAGGAACGCGGTAGACAGACGACTGGTGTTGCGTTCCACCAACGGAGTGATTTCGAGCCGCTGGGCTGTATCCGGCAAGATGGGCATACAGAAATCGCCGCGGCCACTGAGGATCAGGTTGATGCTCTCTGGCGTCGCCAGCTCGGCAGCGGAAATAAAGTCACCTTCGTTTTCGCGATTTTCGTCATCCAGCACGATGACCACGCCGCCCTGGCGAATTGACTCTACGGCCTCGGGAATGCTGGAAAATTGGCGGTTCATGCGGTTGGCTCGTTAGGTGTTGACCGGTCCATAACAGTGACAGCAAGCGAATCTGGACCAGGCTTCATTTCTGACTGGTCGCGGATTGCATTATACTCGTCGAGACATTCAACCGTCAGGCGTCATTTACGCGTAACGGTGTTATCGAAAGGGACATTTGTGAAATTGTGCGGCCTCAATATCCGGATACAGGTGGCGCTGCTCAGTTGTGCGATGGCTGCAACGGTCACCGTTCCTTGTGCCGGGCAGGGCGGAGCGACTGCTACATTCCCTGTCAACGAGTTTGAGAAATTCGGCGGCATCGTTTATCGAACCGGCGAAGACTATCGCCTGACCCTCGATGTCTATGTTCCCGAAGGAGAAGGCCCGTTTCCGGCGGTTCTGGCAGTCCATGGCGGTTCGTGGCGTAGTGGCACCAAACTGAACTGGTTCCGTCACGCCCGGCGGATCGCTCGAGCCGGATTTGTGGTCGTGGCCATTAATTACCGACATGCTCCCGAGTTTCAGTTCCCGGCCCAGATTCACGATTGCAAGGCGGCAGTGAGATGGATGCGGACAAACGCCGCTACCTACAAGATTGACGCCGAGCGTATCGGGGCTGTTGGATATTCGGCTGGCGGCCATCTGGTTGCCCTGTTGGGCACGACAGAATCGGCCGACGGACTGGAAGGTGATGTACCGTCCGAAGAGTCTGGCGTTAGTACACGGTTGCGCGCGGTGGCATGTGGAGGAGCGCCTTGCGAGTTTACCTGGCTGGGCGATGAATCCCGATCGCTGGCTTTCTGGCTGGGCGATTCGCGCGCTGGCAATCCCGAAATCTATCGCGTGGCCTCCGCAACGACATACATCTCGCCCGATGATCCGCCGTTTCATTTCTTTCACGGCACCGAGGACATGCTCGTTCCTGAGTCGTCTCCTCGCCGGATGCATCAGCTGTTGCTGCAGAATTCTGTCGAATCGGAATTTGTGCCGTACGAAGGCTACGGACATTTTGGTTTGTTCGGTCATGTCGCTGCGCTGGACCCGGTCATCGAGTTCCTTGATCGCGAGCTAAGAAAATAGCCGTTATGGACAAGGCCCTGCCCCGCGAAGAATACATCGAACAGGCTTATCTGTTTGCGGCTTTGGGCGACCGCCTGGCCAAAAACGAACCGGTTCAGCGTCTATTGGGCCACATCAAGCATGAATTGCTGGCTACTACCAAACTGCCCATGGCCATCGACTATCTGCTGGCCGAACTGAATCACAGCGGAAGTATGTCCGAAGCAATGCGGAACATGCCTCATTACTTCACTGCCTTTCAAAGCTACCTGATGTGGCAGGCAGAGGACGAGCGGGCCCGAATGGACATGCTGATGGTGATGACGCTGCTGGAACATGAATCCAAATTCCGGGCCGAGTCATCGGATGCTGTGCCATTGTTCTTTTTCCAGCTGGAAATCCTGTGTCGCAATCGGCTCAGTTACGACGATGGATTGAAAGCCATGGCCGATGATCCCGTGTACAACGAGGCCTGGCGAGAATGGTTGCTGGACGCGCGGAAAAAGCTGGGATTCGTTGACATCGCTGACTTGATCTATGTGCACAGCCAGTACTACGTCGACGTGGAAAAGGATGTCGAAAAACATCCGGAGACCGTGTTGTTTGGACCCAGAGAAGGCCGAATTGCCCTCGCCAACCGGCGCAAGGATCCGCTGTATCTGTTCGCTGCCCTGCAACGACAACTCAACTACCCGGAGGTCCCGCGGCCCAAAAAGGCGGATCCCAACGAGGAGCTGCTGCCCCGCCTTGTGCGAACAATGGAGCAGCTGCAAACGCGGATTAAGTTGTTGGAGGATGAGCAACGGGAAAAAGGCATCGATTTGAGCCAGTTTTATCCTGAACCGGGCAAGAGGCCTGAGTAGCCCTTATGACGGGTATTTTGGCGGGTGAATGAATTCGCCCGGTCGCTAAATCGTTGTCTGGTAACCGCTTGGGTAAATCAGCCTGAATCGCACTGGCGGGCGATTTGCTGAGTGCTAGAATCTGCGTCTTGATTGCTCGGGAGCCTCGGTCCGGCGGACGGAATGGCTCCCCCGCAACACGATTCGCCGCAGTGACGCGGGGATCGCAACGAGGCAACCTGTGTGTCGCGAACAGGTGCCCTGACCCTTTTGTTTTCGCGACTCTCTTTGTATCAGTTCTCCTCGGACTATCCCGCAAATGTCTCGTCGAGAGAAAATCCTCGCTTTGCGTAACGCAAGTCCTTTGGTCTTGCCGTCGATGCTGCTGTGTGATTTTTCGGATTTACGTGCCGAATGCGGCAGGCTGGAACACGCCGGATTCCGGGGCCTGCATCTGGACGTGATGGACGGCGTCTTCGTCCCGAATTTTTCGTACGGGATGACGATTGTGCGGGCCTTTCGCGAGTCCACCAGCCTGGCTCTGGATGTTCATCTGATGATGACCAACCCTCAAGACTACATCCAGCAATTTCATGATGCAGGTGCTGATTCCATCACCTTCCATATCGAAGCGGTCGATGATGCCGCCAAAGCCATCGACGCGATTCACGAATTGGGCATGGCCGCCGGCATCGCGATTGACTGCGACACGCCGGTTTCATCGATCGCCGATGTAGCCGCTCGTTGCGACATCGTATTGGTGATGACGATCAAGGCAGGATTTGGCGGCCAGAAGTTCATTCCCGATTTGCTGGGCAAGCTGGCCGAGGTACGGCAAATAACCGGCGCTGGACCAGTGCTACAGGTAGATGGTGGCATTAATCAGCAGACGATAGGCCAGAGTGTTCAGGCGGGTGCCGAATGGCTGGTAGTCGGTTCGGGAGTTTTCAAGACAGACAACTATGAACTGGCGCACCAATCCTTGCTGGATCAGGTGTGTCTGGACCAATCATAAAACGGGGCAAAACACAAACATGATTCGAATATTTCTGGTTTTACCAGGAGCGACCGATCTGGACTCGCAAGGCCGAATCAAGGGGTCGCTTGATGTGCCCATGAATTCCGATGGCGATGCGCAGGCGCGTCGTACCGCAGACGAACTGAGTCAGGAAGAAATTGACTTGGTCTATTCGTCGCCCTGTCTGTCTGCGCGACAAACTGCTGAGCAGCTTTCGCATGACGGAGCCATCAAAATCAAGGTCATGGATGAACTACGTAACCTTGATCGGGGTCTGTGGCACGGCAAGCTGATTGAGGAGTTGAAGGAATCCCAACCGCGTGTTTACCGGCAATGGTCGGAGCAGCCGGAAACTGTCCAGCCGCCAGGCGGTGAGACACTGGAATTCGCCAACAAGCGAATCGCTCGTATCCTGCGCAAGCTATTACGCCGCCACAAGGACGGAACCATTGCCATGGTCGTCCCGGAACCTGTCGCCAGTCTGCTACGCAGCCAGCTGGAGAACGTCGAAATTGGCAACTTGTGGAAAGTGGAATGTCGCTGTGGCAGTTGGGAAACCATCGAGGTGGGCCCAGACACACCGAGCCCTGGTATTTCCGCAAATACATAGAGAGCGGCGATTGTCCTCGAGTCAGCCTGAACATTCCGGTTGTCGTGGCAAAAAGCTGCAAACTTTTCAGGTTGCCGCGTTGCTTGCGGGGTTTGCAACCTTGATTCGTCAACGGCATTCGTGTCACAATGAAACTTGTCCCGAATCCGTCCTTCCGGCTGACCTTTACCGGTCGCTTTCCTTATGTCTCTCGCGGAAAACAAGGTGAACGATCCGCACGCGCAACGTCGACCGAAGCGTGGTGTTCCGGAAGGCCTCTGGATGCGCTGTCCGGATTGCAACCGCGCGATTTTTCGCAAGGAGGCTGACAAGCGTTTGGGCATCTGCCCGGAATGCGATTATCACCTTTATGTGTCGGCACGTTCTCGCATCGGCCAGTTGCTGGATGAAGGGACGTTTGAGGAGTGTGATGCGGGACTCAAGCCCAGCGATCCGCTGGAATTCGCTGACAAGAAACCGTATGCCCAGCGACTGGTTGCTGAACAAAAACGCACCGGTCTCAGCGACGCGGCCCTGACAGGCACCGGAATGATTCGCGCACGTCGCGTGGCGGTCGGTGTAACCGATTCCGCATTCATCATGGGCAGCATGGGATCGGTGGTAGGCGAACGGCTGACTCGACTGATTGAACGGGCCACCGAACAGGACTTGCCGCTGATCATCGTTAGCGGATCGGGAGGCGGAGCCCGCATGCACGAGGGTATCCTGTCGCTGATGCAGATGGCCAAAGTGTCGGCAGCACTGGCCCGTTACGATCAAGCCGGAGGCTTGTACATTTCGGTCCTGACTCATCCGACCATGGGTGGTGTCGCTGCAAGTTTCGCGTTGCTTGGCGACGTGGTGTTTGCAGAACCCAAGGCCCTGATAGGTTTTGCCGGTCCCCGTACCATTAAGGCCACGATTCGACTGGAGTTGCCCGAGGGGTTTCAAACCAGTGAGTTTCTAATGCAACACGGTTATATTGACCGCATCGTGCGACGACCCAATCTGAAGTCGGAAATTGCGCGAACGATTGACTATTGTGGTAAATAGTCAATGCTTTTCCTCAGCCGGTAATTGAGTCCGGACACCCCACCAGAACCTGCTGCCGCACTTATGGGTATCTTCGACAGATTCAAGGAAATGTTCTCGGGCACTGGCGGCGGCCGGCTGGACATCTCCAAGCAATTTCGGCTGGAGAGACAGGCTTTTACCGGCACGATGTCCAAGTTTCGCGTGGCTCGCGAGATCGCCACCAATGAACTCAAGGGTCTCAAGCTGCTGGACGAGGAAAAGACGGCCCAATTCAATGCACGCTTCAAGGGATTGAACAAGCCATCCGAAGGCCAGATCGGCATGTCGATCCATCATCCCCGCGTCGTTGAGACGTACGAGTTCGGCTACACGACGACGGGTCAGGAATACATTTTGATGGAATATGTGCATGGGCCCGGACTCAACACTGTCATCAATGACCGTAGAAGACGTGAAGCCCTGGAGCCAATGCGATTGACGTTTATTCGCCAGATGTGTGAAGCGGTTCAGGCTGTCCACGACGCCGGCTTCATACACCGCGATATTTGCCCGCGGAACTTTATCGTCCACCACGATATCGACTGGCTCAAGCTGATCGACTTTGGGCTGACTGTGCCGGACAAACCGGAATTCCGGCAGCCCGGCAATCGCACTGGCACTCCTCAATACATGTCGCCCGAGATTGTGCGACGACGGTCGACCGATCACCGAGTCGATATTTTTGCACTGGGTGTCAGCATGTATCGAATGTTGACCTACGAGCATCCCTGGAGTTCGACCGACACAACCGGAATGGCTGCTCTGGTTCACGATCAGCGTCCTCACACCGATATTCTGGAACTCCGCCCCAACCTGGACCCGAAACTGGCCAACGCAGTCAATATGTGTCTGGCACCCAAGGCGGATGATCGACCGGATACCGTTGAGCGAATACTCAAGATGATTCGGGACGTGGAATCAGAAGAGGTTACCGGCGAGAATTGAGTCGGCACGGGTCGCTGGTTAATTGCGGAAACGTCGCACCGATTTTTGACGCAGCGCGACGAGGCAAATTTCCTGCCGGCCCCACGCGAGCTGTCTTGTCCGTACGTAACTGAACCCCCATGACTTCACGCGATCAATCCAGCCTCCAATCTGATCGAGCATGGAAGCGTCATTGAATTTCAGAGTCAGCACGAGGCCCCGGAAATTCGTTTTGGTTCCCGTCACCAGGCCTTCGACGGTGTCCAGTGTGTGAACGGGCGCCACATTGCTGTCGGCAAACAGCCACGTTACGTCGGAAAGCTGTCGATGGGGAACTTCGCGGCCGCGTTTTTTGATGTGCTGAATCCGCCGATCCTTTGACAACTCACTATCCATGTCAGCCGGGTCAATGGCGATGACCTGCTTGGCGCCCAGCTCCAGCAACCGCTGGCAGCTGCCACCGGGCGCGCTACCTATTTCAGCGCAGACGTCATCCCTGGAGATCGTAATGCCTGACCAGGCAATTGATTCGGCTGTTTTGAGCCACGCTCGGCTAATCAAACGCTGCGGCGTCCGTAGTAACGGAATACCCCCCGGCCAGCGTTGTGCAGTTGCACCAGCGACATGGTTGCCCAGCCACCACTGTCCGTCGTCAATACGAATGACATCCAGAACATGCGCATCGGGCTCTGCCATTTGGTTGACCGGTAAAGGATCATCGCCAACGTGACCCGCCGCCTCGCTCAACGCATCGACGTCGGATTGCGCGTCCTGATCCAGTCGCTTTGGATC
>JBPCVB010000279.1:0-6286 GCA_051010855.1 Pirellulaceae bacterium
GTGTCGACTTGCTGAAAAAACCGCCGCATCAGTTGATAGTCATCCTGCGTCCAGCGGTCAAACGGGTGATCGTGACACTGTGCACAGTCCAGTCGCACACCCAGAAATACACGTCCCACCTTGACCACCGGATCATCACGATTGCGGACCAGAAAATTGACCGGTCCATCAATGCTGGTGGTGCCTTCGGCCGTGATCAGATCGCGTGTGATCCGGTCCCAGGGCCGGTCATGCTGTAACTGTTCCTCCAGCCAAATTCGCAAGGCTTCGCGATCCGTGCCAAAGATGTCGAGATAGCCGACAAGTGAAGCGGTAAAGATCTCGGACATGAACCGGGGAAACTCCGGTGAATCCAGCAGTTCGTCAATGCGGGCTTCGCGATCCGGGTTGACGCGAAACCTCTGCAATTCGTCGATGGTCGGAATTCGACCAGCCAGATCGAGTGTCACTCGTCTGAGAAATTCGTCATCCGAACAGCGATCTGCTGCGACGATGTTGAGTTGAGTCAGGTGCTGGTCCACCAACTGGTCGATGGATGTGGGCGGAGTGGACCAGGCTGATGCTACGACGAGCAAGGCAATCAGGTTAGAAATCATCTTTGTCCAGCTCGGCTTGAATGGATGCAACTTGTTCCAGGAACTCTTCCAGTTCGACCCGGGCATCGTCCAGGGGTACAAACCCATTGTCCGTTTCGGTGAAATGTCGATCGATCCACATGCCCAGACCATCGAACTGCCGACTGGCAAGTTGCTGGTTGATCGAACGCAGCATCAGATATGTGCCGGCTTTGGTGAGCATGCGGTGCCGCAGTTCTTCGTCGACAATCGTCGCGACCCGTTGATCCACACGCGCCAAACGACGGCGGAATTGCCGTTGATACCGCAGCAATCCTCTCGCATATTCGATGACCTCATCGCGACTTTCCTCGCCAACGGCCATGCTGCCATCAGGAGATTCAACGAGGCTGTCGTCCAGCATCTCCCGCACAACGCGGCTACCGTTAGTCGTACGCATGTCACCTTCCTGGGTCAGCATTGCCAGGACCAGCGTGGAATCAAATGCCTGCTGGACTCGCTGATGCAGGTCGTCTCGCTCGGCATCAATACGCTGCGAAAACTCCTTGACGGGTTCGCGCAGTCGTCGGGCGGCCTCACGGCGTCCCAGCACACGCTGCACCAGCTGTTGGACTTCAGGGCTGGATTCTTCGGCCAGGCGACGCCCATCGCTGTGATCTTCAAACAGGTTGTCGATGTAGTTGAACAGGTTTTCAATTCGATCATCGAATTCATTGCTGTTGCCGATAGAGTCATAACAACAGAACGCCGCAAAATATTCGTCCTGAAACAACTCCTTGACCTGCTCGTGCAGCTTGTCGGCGGGAACGATCTCATCACTGATGATTTTCAGTTCGTCGGTGATTTGTTTTAGCGCCTGTCGGCGAGCACCGCCTCGCGCGAGCTGTTCTTCGATGCGGGCTCGCACACCTGGACGAACCACAAACTTGCCTGACGGAGCCACGACAAACACCGATTCGTACAATTCCAGAATTGTTCGTTCGTCGGGTCGAATGCGTTGGCGAATTTCGGTCACATACAGCACCCAGGCTGTAAGCTGGTGCTCCAGAACTCGTCTTAGCATCTTGTCGGCTTCGTGGTCGCCGCTCAACTTGTCCGCAATCGTATTAAGGGCAACCTGAATCTGGTCCACGTCACCCTGGTACTCGGCAGTCTGCCGCATAACTCGCTCGCGAAACTCGTCCTGATCAGGTCTGAGCACCAGCCCGTCGTCCGATTGCTCAAAATGCTGCTGAAGAAATTCGGGCATGGCATCTTGCTGTGCGGCCTGCCTGGCTTCGAACTCGATGCCGGATGCCCGTTCGCGGAGCGCGGTCTGACCGGCAGGAGTGTTGAGTACTTCCTTGAATTTTTTGAACAGATCGTTGTCCCCAGTTGAGATACGCTCGGCAAATAGCCGCATGCGATCTTCTGGCGACAAGTCGTCGATTGCCGAGTCGTCCTCCTGCTGAGTCGCCGCCGTTTCGTCGACTTCCTGCGCCATGGCGCGGGCGACAAGTCGGACCTCCGCCAGCCCCACGGCGAAAACGATCACTAATACCAGCATCGACGTTGCGCGTTTTACCAGGGAATCTTCCGGTCGCGTGCTGCCGCAAAGCCTGCGCACCCGTTCCCGCAAAGAAGAGCCACCGGCGCTGCTGATTCCTACCGTCGACGGTGACAAACTCAGGAAACCACGCGGTTGGGGAAACTGCACAATGCGTAGCAGAGCATCGGCGAACTCGGTGCCGACGCTCGGATCATGGTTCATCAGGTAACGGTCGCAGGCCCATTCGCCGCTTTCCTCAAACTTTCGAACGGCCAGCCAGGCCAGCGGGTTAAACCAATGTGGCAATGCAAGGACCCGCGCCATTAGTGATTTCCAGACGTCGCCACGCAGATAATGGGCCAGCTCGTGATGCAGGACAGCGGCGCGCTGGCGTTCACTGAGTTCTTCCCAAAGCTCGCGAGGAACAACGATTTGGTAACCAGCCGGAACGAGACAGATCAGAGGCCCTAGTGAATCGTGAACACGCAAGGGAATGGACTTGCGAATTCCGGCACGACGCAAAATCAGGTTCCACTGATCCTCCCAATGGGGTGACGCGGATGAAGTGCGACCCAGTGACTTCAGTACCGAAAGGTAGGCAGTAAGCTGGAGCAATACGAGAACTGTGATGCCGCCGATCCAAAGATAAACAAGCGTACCAATACTCAGGAACTTGTCAGGTATCGCGTTCCACCAGGGCGGGGAAACCGCCGAGTCGGAAATCGCTGATCCGTTTTCGCCCGTTGACGACGACATAACCGAGGGAGTTCCTGCCGCAGGCGGAGTTGACGGTACTTTGTTTGCATCCCCTGTTGTCGACTGGGCATTTTCCGGCGAGTCCGCCAACGTCAGCGGGGTAACTTCGCCCAATTTGTCCATGGCCATTGATGGATCTGCGACCGATTCCGTCGACTGCGGGGCGATCGGCTCATACCAGGGTATGTCCCACGCAAAACGGGCCACGACGCAGCCCTGAATCAACACCACCAACCATGCGAAGCGATGAAGGGCGGGGGATTTTAGCTGCAGGATCTTCAGCAACGACCAGATTACAATCGCGGCAATGGCGATAGCCAATGACGTTCGCAGCAGGAATGCCGGCAACTCGTTCAGCAGGTTTTCACTCATGATGAATTCCTCTTGCTGGCCCGGTTTTGTTTTTCTGCCGAACGGATGAGTTCCTTTAGTTCATCCAGTTCCTGGCGGGAGAGTGCCCGTTGCTGCACCAGATGGGCGACCAGCGGTACCACCTTTCCCCCGGCAACACGTTCAACGAGATCATCCAGATGGTGGCCACCGATGCTGTCCGCAGTAACAGCGGCCGCGTATTTCGCGGGACGACCACTGGATTTGGTAACGAGTCCCTTGTCAGCCAGCCGGTTGAGGCGTGTTTGCACCGTGGTGTAGCCGATAGGTCGACCGAGGGATTCCCGGGTCTCGGCAATAGATAACGGACCGTGTTGCCACAGTTCGCTCATGATTTCCATCTCACCCGGCGAGAGCTTGATGGACTTGTTCCCTGAGCGCGATTTCTGACGCGGCATAGCATGGCTCCCGGGCAGAATTACGACGTGTGTAGTAACATGTTACTACCTTTGTCGTAATTGTCAAGAGCCGGTTATTTGGCTAGTCGAAGGTCCCTGCCACAGATACCACCGCGAAATGGCTTGGCTGGAAACGCAGAGCTCGCAACAGGCCGCAGAGACTCGCAAGTTAAGCGAGCGGTAACGAACGCCCGTGCCAGGACTCTGCGTCTTGGCGCCGTTTAATTGTTTTTTCGCCTAACGATTGACCGGGGGTGGCGGCAGGTTCAGCGTCGCCTGGTTGGCCGATAATTCCTGGATGTAATGAGCCAGTAATCCGTACGTGGACTGGAACTGTGGGTGATTGGCTAACTGGGCAAAGTTGGTGTTGGTACGAACACTCTCAAACCGGGCGAAGGATTCCTGCAGTGATTCAACCGAAGGGTGGCCATTCGCCTGAAAGACCTCGACGGGCAAGCCGAGGAAGTTCTGCCAGGCGGGATCCAGGATTTTGTACAATTCACGGGCAAACATCGCCAGCTGATCCCGCACATGATCGACTTCGGCCGTGGAATGTTGTTGAGCCAGAATCGTACGGTTCTGGACTGCCGAAGCATTGACCGCCGGAGTGGCGCTTGTCGCGGCCTGTTGAACACCGGTTTGCTGGAGAAGTTGTGATGCAAGCTGCTGTGCGGCAGGAGGTACGACCACCGGGCCACCGACAGTGGTGGGTCGATAGTAAGTCGCATTAGCCATCTGATCCATGTCGATCACAGATCCATCAAACGAGACGCCCAGAAACAATCCCCGGCTGCGTGACCATGAAAAGATTTCAGCACCCAGTTGTGCATCAGTGGCAGCCGAAGCCTGACCGCCAACTGGGCCAGCCGCAACGGCTGCATCGGCCCCCAATGTGAACTTGCCGGACAGCAAACCACTAACACTCCGTTGGGTCCGGAACACGAGGACGACATCCGTGGATTGCACGCCAACTTGCCAGCCGATATTCCCGCCGGTCAGCGAAATGAAGACAGGGGCGTGCCATCCTCCATGCGGATCGCGGACCAGCAACACACCGTTGCCATGACGCGCTCCGACCACAAAGCTGCCCTTGATCACCTTCGGAATGATGGCCACAGCATGAGCGTCCACCAACATCCTTCGCGGAATCGAAGTCGTCGGCGTGGACATAATTTCATTGAGCACGGCAATGGAATCGCGGACCGTCTGGTCTTCCCGCATCTGCGCCGACAAGGACGAACAAGTCAGTGAAACAATGGCCAGACAGAAGGGAGCAGCGATCGCGAGACGCAACATAATTGGGTTCCTTCCCTTTTGGTTTCTTCCCGGCGACGGCAACGCAGGATCGGTCCATGAGGCTGCCGGAGGAACAACCAATGTATTCCCGAGGCGAAAAAAGGGTCAAGGTGAATCGCCCGTCTGGTGGAATTCGAGGCAATTTGCAGGCTTTATTGCTGCCAGAATACGCCCGGCGGGACTTGAACCCACGACCTTCGGTTTAGGAAACCGATGCTCTATCCAACTGAGCTACGAGCGCCTGATGAGCAACAAACTGGGACGCGAAAACGACCGGCAGCGTTCGCCAGGCATTCCTGTTGACGTTCGATCTTAACAAAAAAATCCTGCCACCCAATTGGCCGCGGGGAGAACAGGACAATGAAAAAACCCGCTGCCGGAACGACAGCGGGTTGGAGTTATGGTGGATTGAGCTGCCCGATTACAGATTCAGAATCGTGCTGCCAAAGGGCCACGGCATGCCGAGGTTGTCATTCAGGGTGTCCGCTCCGGTGCCAAAGTCGATGTACAGGAAGTCCAGGATCGTGGTGTTTGCCACCGTGAACTGGTCATTGCCGGCAAACAACAGTGCGGCGAAGAACATGTCCGGAGCTGTGGCACCAAAGACAACGGTGTCAGCACTTGAGCCTCCGCGGAAGGTGCCGTAAGTTCCGCCATACGTACCCAGGAACACAGCCGAGTTAGGTGCCGTACTGCCGGTGAAGTTGACGATGAAGTCATTGTTGATGAAGGTCGATGAATCGGTTACCACCGAATTGCCCCCCAGGGCATTGCCGCCATCGATGTACAACTCATCCGTTGAAAAACCGTTCAGCATGCTGACAAGCTGCGACGTGAAGAAATCATTGGCAAAGCTGATATTGATGTAGCTGGTGCCGCCAATCACGGCGCCGCTGCCGGCCAGTTCGATCCTGTCGACGCCGCCGGCACCAATGTAGGTAAAGTTGCCGCCGATTCCCATGAAGCCGTTGTTACGCAGCGTCGTGTCCTGAGTTTCCAGCGATGTGATGACGTTGAAATCACCGCCGACCGTCAACACGTTGTCGTTGGTGAAGTTGTTGATACCACGCAGCAACATGGCCACCGTCACATTGATGCTGTTGGCACCATCATCGATCGTATCGCTGCCATCGCGGCCGTTGACGACCAGGCTGGTTCCGACATTCAGGTCGGCGTTAACCGCCAAATTAACGGTCTGGTTGTTGTCAGCCATTTCAACCCGCAACAATCCGTCAAACGTGTTGCTGTCGCCGGTGAAGTTGATCACGCGTACACCATTCTTGGTGTTCAGCACAAAATCACCCGTCAAAGGCGCGTCCATATCAACCGTGATGCTCGGATTC
>JBPCVB010000280.1:0-4834 GCA_051010855.1 Pirellulaceae bacterium
AAGTAACGACTGCCGCGCTTTGTCTTCCATTCCGGGTTTGGCGTCCAGTGTCACGATCACGGTAACCATACAACCTCCGGCAGCAAAATGGGACGACTCAGTCGTTTCCGATTCTATGGCCTGCCGGAATGACATTCCACCTGGGGTCGTGCATGGACTGAACACTGCCGGTTTTCACTGTCCGGCATCCGCAGCTTCAGGAGCTTGCATGCTGCGTGCGAGGCGGCGATAACTGCGGAAGCAAAATTCGTTGCCACCCTGTTCTGGAGCGACCATGTACACCAAAATTGTCCACCCTACGGATTTCTCCGAGGCCAGTCTCCCGGCACTGCAATCAGCGCATGAACTGGCCGAAGCGTTCGGCGCCAAGTTGATTGTTTGCTTCATTGCGAATCCGCCGTTGGTAGGCAGCGGCAACAAACTTACGGATCCCGCGACCAATGAATCGCGTGATCTGGCCGCGGAACTGGAAGGTCACCGGGCAGCAAGTCCGTCTGTGAACCGCGAGCTGCGGGTGCTGGTCACCGAGAGCTCCACCAGGACAAAAAAGTTGATCGGTTTTTTGGAAGAAATGGGTGCCGACTTGCTGGTCATGGGAATGCACCGCCGCAGCGGACTCGCTGGCTGGCTGGGATTCAGCATTACGGAGGATTTTGTCCGCACTGCACATTGCGCGGTTCTGGTCGTCAAGAACGAGCCTCCTCTGGCAACCCAACAACCGGCCATCGATTCCAGTGAGGTTTTGGACAAGGAAGCAGCGGAATAACTACCAACGCCAACAGTGCAGAAAAAACCGTGACTGAACCCGGCGGGTTCAGGTTCTGGGCACCGTTAGTAGCTGCGTGTATGGCGATGTTCATTGTCGTGGTCGATTCCACAATGATGACCGTGGCCGTGCCCACGATCGTCAATGATCTGGATACGTCGGTCAGCGCGGTGCAAAGCGTCATTGCGATGTATTCGCTGGTGATGGCAGCCTTGATGCTGACGGGCGGCAAACTGGGTTCGATCCTTGGCATTCGCAAGGCGTTCCTGGTCGGTATCATTCTTTATGGCGCCGGTACCTTGCTGGCCGCAATCAGCTGGAATATTTTTTCACTCGCTTTCGGTTGGGCGCTTCTGGAAGGTATGGGCGCTGCGTTGCTGGTTCCGGCGGCCTTTACAGTCGTAGGCGCCAACTACCAAGGCAAGAATCGCGCATTCGCGTTTGGTGTTTTGGCGGGGGTGCAGGCCACGGCAGCGGCCATCGGACCGATCCTCGGCGGATTGTTGACGACTTACCTCAGTTGGCGTTGGGGCTTTGGTGGCCAGATCGTGGTCGCGTTGGCTATCTTGCCGCTTATTCCATTCATTCTGGAACTGCAGCAATCGGGGCCTCGCCAGGAACTGGATATGTGGGGTGTCGTTCTCTCCTCATTGGGAATGTTGTTACTGGTTCTGGGATTCCTGGTCGCCGGACGATACGGCTGGTGGGACGCGCGGCGACCGTTTGAGTTGTGGGGAGTGGAGCTGAATCCGTTGGGATTATCCCCAAGTCCCTTTTTGATTCTGAGCGGACTGGTTTTGCTGGTCGCATTCTTGCACTGGCAGGAATTTCGTGAAAAGGCCGGACGAATGCCTTTGGTGCAACCCCGAATCCTTTCCAATACCCGATTTATTACGGGCGCGTCGATCTACATGGTCCGGTCGATCTTTTTGACGGGATTGCTGTTTGTTTTGCCGCTGTACATGCAGGCGGTACTCGGTTTTTCGGCATTCCAGTGCGGAGTGGCCCTGTTGCCATTCTCGGCTTCCGTCTTCATCGTGTCGATGATCACTGCAGGCTGGAGCGAGTGGGTGACTCCCCGGAAACTGATCCAGATCGGGCTCATCCTGATGGCGCTGGGAACGCTGTATTTGTATGCGGTAACCAGTACGGACATGAACATCGGCACGTTCGTATTGCCGACGATCGTGCTGGGCACGGGCATGGGACTGATCATGGCCCAGTTGGTCAATCTGACCTTGTCCAGTGTGCAACCGGAGGACACCTCCGAAGCATCCGGATTGAATAATGCGGTGGGCGAACTGGGGAACTCACTGGGAACCGCAGTGATTGGTTCGCTGTTGCTGGTCTTCTTCTATTCCGCAGCTGTGGATCAGATTTCCCGGCAGGCGAATCTTTCGTACACATTCGAGCAACGCAATCAGGTGATTGTGGAACTGGAGGATGCGCCAGATCTGGATACCGAAGCGGGTCAGCGCGAATTTTTTGCGGACCTGCCAGACAACGTCAAGGATGGGTTGCCACTGATCCTTGACGACGCATCGGTGCGAGCGCTTCAGCATACGTTGCTGGTAATTCTCGTGGTGATCATCCTGACCTTGCTTGTATCCACGTTTTTGTCGGATGAACGAGTCAGCAGCAAAGACCGTCAGCGTTTTCGGCAACTGCATCCCGGCTCCACCCAGCAGACCGGGGCAGAGGGCAAGTGAGTAAACAGCGCTGACTCAGGCTTCCATTGCTGCGACCGCCTCTTTTTCGGTTGGATAAATCGAGAACACCTTGTCCAGACGCGTCAGCCGCATGACGTCGAGAATCCGTGCATCGATTCTGGCAAAGCTAATCTCGCCGCCCGTTTTGGCGACTCGGGACCGTGCACGGATCAACGATCCCAGACCCACACTGGAGATGAAGCCCAAATCGGCGCAGTTAATTACGATACGATCATGCCCGCGCTCGATTTCATCCTGCACGCAATCAAAAAAATATTCGGTGTTTTCCGCATCCAGACTGCCTCCAATTCGAATCACGAGAGTCCCGTTGTCGGTTGTGTGTGTACTAAAATCAATCATTGGCGGATGGATGTTCCTGTTTGGTAAGCCTTGGCGAGGGCCGGACGCCCCGAATGAAGAAAAAATAGTCTAATCGGACGTCTTTCGAATCACCATGCGCCTCCGCATTTTGTCCGCCAGTTTTTTCGGCATGGCCCGCTGCTTAAAACAGCTGTTTGACTGGCTGCCTGAGCCCCCTGAGAGCCGGTTACGCAAATCGCTAGAATGCCCGTTCAGGGGTGTAATGCCTGGCGGGGGCCACCCAACCGCCCTTCCACATTGACGCTTTTTTTGATTCGGTTCTGCCGAAAGCCCTAACTTGCCTTTGCCAGTCGCCCAGTCCCTGTCAGGTTTCCTGCCGACGCGAGCATCATTCATGCTCGATTTTGTTGTGGTGGCGATGGTCGTGTTGGTCATCGTGTTGGCGGCCAGCATTTATCTGGTCCGGGTGCGGCGGCAATTTCGCTTGCACAAACAAATTCAACTCGTCACCGCAATTATGCTGCTGGTCACCGTTGTGGCCTTTGAAGTCGATGTCCGATTTTTCACCGCGTGGCGTACGCTGGCCGCGGAATCGGCGTGGTACGAGTCAGGCATGGTGGACCTATCGCTGTGGGTGCATCTGTTCTTTGCGATTCCCACACCGCTGGTCTGGATCTACACCATCGTCATGGCTGTGAAAAAGATCCCGGCTGACCCGCGGCCCTGCGAGTACTCACCGCGGCACCGGTTCTGGGGATGGACCTCGTCGATCCTGTTGCTGATGACGGCCATCACTGGCTGGATATTCTACGTGCTGGCCTTCGCGCTCTAGCACTACTGGCCTGCCGGACGTTCCTTGAGAGTGGCTTCCACATCCAGCAGTTCCTCATCGCGAATCACGTCCAGTTGCACGGTATCGCCTGGCTGGCGGCTGCCGATTGCGACGATCAGTTCCTGAAACGTGAACACTGCCGAGCCATTGAATTTTTCGATCACATCACCGACCTGCAATCCCGCTTCGGCCGCTGCCGTTCCATCAACTACTGATGAGACGAT
Organism: Pirellulaceae bacterium; assembly: GCA_051010855.1. Lineage (GTDB taxonomy): Bacteria > Planctomycetota > Planctomycetia > Pirellulales > Pirellulaceae > CAJQPP01. The sequence goes on from JBPCVB010000280.1 coordinate 3,853, forward strand.
GCACACCGAGCCATCCGCACCCGATGAATTCTCAAGGGTTACTCCAAGAAACGCCTGGTGTCCCGCGGCCGTGACCGTCATGTCTCGACGTGCACGCATAAATACCAGCATTTGTTCCAGATCAAATCGGCAATTCGCGATTGTCATCTGGTGAGTCGTCGGCAATTCGCGCAGCGCTTCCATCAACGACGCGTCAATTTCGCGTTCAGAGATTGTGATCTGCTGCAGCGAAGGCAACAAACGCAAGAGCTCAAGGGCTTCCACCGAACCTTCGAAACGATCATCAATCGTGACGGTGTACGCTTGCTGTTGCCCGTCATTCAGCAAGACGGCAGCCCCATCGCGTCCGATTGCCACCATGCGGCCGTCGATCACCACGACCTCATCGCTCCTAACCATCCCTTCATCGGTCGTTGGAACCGAGTGGGTGGTGGTATTGGCGATTTCCTCAGTAAAGCGATCGCGGGTCTGGTCGTCGTCGGTTGCCACAATTTCGCCAACCCGCTGCAGCAACTCATCGCGATCAATGGCCGGCATTGACTCCGTCGCGGTCGAGTCTTCATCTGGATCACTGAATCCAATGTCCGGCCGCTCAGGGGTATCGAATGATTCACGAATGACAACCCGGCCCCCAAATCCTCCATCGTAGACAGGCATCTCCTGGATAGTGATACCTGCGTCACGAATCTTCCGGACAGTCCTCTGAATTTGGGACTGCTTCCATTTTTCGCTCAGCATGATCGATTCAGCGCGCAAGTGATCAAACCCGTTGTGCGACAGCATCCACATGATGCGGGCAATCCGTGTCATGTCAGCTTCATCACTGGCCAGCGCTATTTGCGTCAGGATGCGCGAACACCGAGAGGCAGCTTCCGGGCCGCCCAGAATAATTTGTTCGGTTAGCTGCGCGATGCCATGGATACCAACCCGGGCAAGATCCCGGGTTGCCTGCTGCCGGACGCGGTACTGGTCGCTCTCCAGC
>JBPCVB010000281.1:0-2746 GCA_051010855.1 Pirellulaceae bacterium
GGCGGGTTTGACGCGATTGCCGCGTGCTGCCCATTCCGGTATCAACGTTCTCCTTGCGTTCTGCGCCACGTTTGCCCTTGCGCCGCCCGGTTAGCGGACCAGCAGCAGGTTGACCAGCGGCAGGTTGAGGAGTCTCCACCATAGATCCCAGCGGGCTGCCGGGCTTACCCGTCGTACGTCCCCCCTTGCGCGGTCCCTTGGGCTTGGCCTTTGTGAAATCCTGCAACGGAGCAGAAGAACCGGAACTGGCCTTTTTCCGCATGGCGTCGCGGATAGCCTCCTGGGGCAAGGCAATATCCGGTTTTTGTACTTTCTCCTTGGGTTCGGCCTTGGCCACGGGTTGCTGCACCTCGGGCATAGCCGCGACCTTGATTTTGACTTCCGGCTTCTTTTGCAGGTCGCGTGGCGCCGCGGGTTTTTCCTTGCCAGGCTGCCGCAATTTTTGATTGAGATCGCGGACAGGCGAAGTGCGACTGACTACGTCGCCGCGAATCGGCGCAGATTTCTCGGTAGGCGGAGCCGTTCCGGCGGAACGCGGGGCCGGCTCATCTTTGGCCCCTTCCAGTTGTTGTTTGATTTTGGCGACTTCATCGTCATCGAGACTGGCCAGCGCAGACCCCTTGCCCTTGATACCCAGCTTGTCGCAGATACCAAGCAACTCTTTGTTGTCGATTCCCAGTTCCTTCGCCAACGCGTAAATGCGAACGGACACTTCTTCGGGACCTCCTTCAGGGGTCATATTCGGGCTTTGGTTGTGCCCGAATCACTCACTCACGAAACCTGTTACATACAGTCGCTCTCCTGTGACAACTCGGACTGATCCATCAGTCGTTCGTTGAAACTTGTCAATCGATTGCGATTCCTACTCGGACTTGTGGGACGCCTGTAGATCTCCGGTGGTGGCGTCACCTGCGTCAGCGGAATCGGCTGCCTTAGCAGCACTGTCCGCCGAGCCATCAGTCGATTGCTTATCGGAGCCAGTGGCAGTCGCCCCGGACTCCGTTGTCGAGACGCCGTCCTCGGACGGACTGGCCTCGGTTGGATTCGTTTCAGCGTCCGCGGCCTGGGCTTCGGCTTCGGCTTCGGCTTCTGCTTCTGCTTTGGCCTCGGCTTCCAGTTTTGCCTGGCGAGCGGCTTCGGCCTCTTTTTCAGCGCGCTGGATACGACGCTGTTCCTGCAGAAGTTTTTCGGCTTCCTCTGCCTTGACTTCTGCCTGGGCGACGATGGCGTCGACCTGTTCAGCGGTCAAGCTACCCAGATTCATCAGGAAATCCGGCTCGATCACTTCCAGGTCATCGTAAGACAAATAGCCTTCACCGACCAGCACGTTGGCCAGGTCTTCATCCACACCGTCCAGCACGCTGAAGCCTTCCACGGCACGTTCAATTTGTTTTTCCAGTTCTTCCTGGGTCATGATTTCGATGTCCCAGCCGCACAGCTTGCTGGCCAGTCGCACGTTCTGACCGCGCTTGCCAATCGCCAGCGACAACTGATCTTCGGCGACCAGCACGATCGCACGACCGATCTCGTTACACAGGATCACTTCGTCGACATTGGCCGGTTGCAAGGCATTGCGAATCATCACCTGGGGATCTTCGTCGAACCGCACGATGTCAATGCGCTCGCTGGAAAGCTCCTCAATGATGCTCTTGATGCGATTGCCACGAACACCAACGCAGGCGCCGACGCAATCCACCTTGGTATCAATGCTGCTGACCGCCAGTTTGGTGCGGTAACCCGGTTCGCGGGAGATGGCGTTGATGGAAATGACGCCATCGGCGATTTCGGGAATCTCCTGTTCAAACAATCGCTGCACCAACACGCCACGGGTGCGGCTCAGTACGACCTTGATCCGGCTGCCCTGCGCCTTGACCTCGGTCACTACCGCGCGGATGCGATCATTGGGCTGATAGGTCTCTCCGGGAATCTGTTCACTGCGTGGCAGGATCGCTTCCACGGGGCCCAGGGTAACGGTAGTTACGCTGCCCTCGCTGCGGTGCACGGTTCCGGAGACGATTTCGCCAATCTGCTGATCGAATTCGATCATTTGCGCGTCGCGTTCCGCTTCGCGCACTTTTTGGATGATTACCTGCTTGGCCGTCTGGGCACCAATCCGCCCGACGACTTCTTCGTAATCCAGTAGCTGGTCGCCGCAGCGGCCACGAATTTCACCGGATTCACGATCGATGTTGAATTCAATATCGGCCTCTTCGCCGAAATGTTTGCGCGCAGCAGAAACCAGCGCGGATTCAATCGCTACAAAAACAATCTCCTTGGGAATGTTCTTGTCGCGATGCAGCGAATCAACGATGCGAAGTACTTCACCTGCATTCATTTCATTACCGTCCTGTTTAAGTGCGCCTGTATCCGGGATCCACGTTTTGTCAGGGTCCTAAAATGAAAAACCGCCGGTTCCAGTTCAACGTTGCGATTCGCAATGCTGACTTTCACCGCCGGACAACTATCTGGATGCCGTGCCGGGCAGGACATCCGCTCGTGTTGCCACATCAATCGAATTTGTTCCCAACGGAACGGTCCGTTACGTCAACCGGACTTCACCATTCGATGATGAAAAGGAACCTGCTAAATCACGTCGAAATCCTCCGGTTGAACATCCTTAAATTGCCCTCTCGGTTGCTGTCATTTCGCAAAAAAACACGCCACCGGCGTGTCCTGTATCGGCATAGTGCCTCCGAACTACCTGTAAATCTACCCAGACAGGCGATTTTGGTCAACGCCGCGCGGC
>JBPCVB010000282.1:0-2685 GCA_051010855.1 Pirellulaceae bacterium
GGCCTGGACAGCTGACTCGCTGGATTCTGCCTACGATTGCATTCAGCGTGCCATGGACATCGATCCGAACAACCTGATTGCTCAGGCAGGTATGAACTGGATTCAAGGTGTCTGGAACCTTGCGGAAGAGCAAATCGAAGCTGATCGTCTGGAACAGGATCGTCTGGAAAAGGAACGGCTCGAAGCAGAGCGTCTGGAGCAAGAACGCCTGGAAGCAGAACGTCTGGAGCAAGAGCGACTGGAACAAGAGCGACTGGAACAAGAGCGAATGGAACAAGAGCGTCTGGAACAAGAGCGTCTGGAGCAAGAGCAACTCGAAGCAGAGCGACTGGAACAAGCACGTTTGGAAGCCGAACGTCTGGAGCAAGCCCGACTCGAGCAGGAAGAACTTGAGCGACTTGAGCAAGAACGGCTCGCAGCCGAACAAGAGGCACAGCAGCGACATGATCGAAAAGTCGAAGAAGCCGCGGCAGAAAACGAGTTCCAGGCAGACCTGGAAATGGATGACGCTGTGGTTGCCGATAACGAATACGATTCGGCTGAAATGGACGAATTGGCTGCCCAGGAGCAAGTAGACCAGGCGGAACCAAACGTCATCAGCATGGGTTTTGACGAAATTTCCGGAAGCGAAGAATCATATGAAGTCGAACAGGCTCAGCCTGATGATTTGGTACTAATCGACGACAAAGACGTTGTGTCGTTCGAAAACGAAGCCTCTTTCGAAAACAAGGAAAAGTCGTTCGCGGACGTCGCAGCCGAAGTCGCTGAAGAGGCAGCCGATGCGGAACCAGTGGCTGAGGCTAACGAACCAGCCCCGGCTGTCGAAAACGATTCGATTGATTCCGTCGGTAACGACTCCGCACTGGCTCACATCTTGCCGACCATGGCGTCACCCGAGAACCAATTGCAGGAAAGCGTCGAATCGCTGGTGGAAGAAGTTCGCCAGGAAGTCACCTCGCCGGAATCGGTGTTCGCCGATGAACCGGATGTGGCCGATGCGGCTAACGCCGACACGCCTCAAATTTCCGCAGACGGCAACCGCCAACCGGTCGTGTTGGCCGTCGATGACAGCGCCACGATCCGCAAGCTCGTTTCCCTGACGCTTCGCGAACAGGGATACGAAGTAGTCACCGCCGCTGATGGTGTGGAAGCCTTGAAGATTCTGGCCGAACAACTGCCAGACCTGATCCTGTCAGACATCAACATGCCACGACTGGGCGGCTACAAGCTGTGCAAGTTTGTCAAGAAGCATGAACGAACGGCATCCATTCCCGTCATTATGCTGTCCGGCAAGGACGGTGTCTTTGACAAGATGCGTGGCAAGATGAACGGCTGCGACGGTTTCATCGGCAAGCCCTTTGAAACACAGGAATTGATCGAAACCATCAGTCACTATTTGCCCATTACGACTTCCTAGTCCCGATCCTTAAACCAGAACTCCTGTAATTCGAGTCCAGTGATGAACGAACAAAACACTCCCATGTTGGCCGAGAACGCCAAGGCCGCCGGTCTGGTGCTCGCCCGAACTGACGAAGACATCGCGCGTTCCGTTGACAAATCGGCCCTCGGCATGGCTTGCGTGGAGTTGATTGGGCAACTGGAAAATGTCTTTGCCAGAGCCCGTGAGCAGTCACTCACCGACTACATCGACGAAGCCGCCGAAACAGCCCGCAAAATGCTCGAGCTGCTGGAGGGTTTCTCCAAGGCATTTCTCGATGGTGGTGCATCCAATCAGGCGGGTGAAGAGATCACCAAGGCCTTGATGTGCAGTCATGCTTATGACGAAGTCCTGAAGACCCGGCCGCTGGGCAACGCGCTGCTGCGAGCCTTTTGGAAAGCTGACGAAACGGATTCCATCAAGGAAGCTCACGTGAAACTGGGTGACAATATTATCCGCGCCACGGCTGCCACCTTGTACCACGCCATCATGATGCTGGGCTTTGATTCCGACATGGGTGGCGAAATCGATCAGAGCACAGTTGTCTTTGTTACCGAACTAAACCAGTCCTGGTAATGCATCGCGCATGATTTCGCCCGGTTTACGCCTGCAGGAGAACTGAGAGTGTCTGAGCAAAAACCGGATCCCGCCAGCGTCGACGAAGACCTGGAACTGGCCCTGGCCGCCTTTGGCGACGATTTGCGTGACCTTCTGGAAGAAGACGACGACGACAACGCAATCGATCCAGCGGCATTGTCCGGGGTAATCGAAGCGTCCTCCGCACCGGCCCCATCGCTGGACCCCATCGAACACATGCTGGAACGTTACGGCGACCGGCTGAACGACGATTCCAATCTGGCTTATGCCGGCTCCATTGCTCTGGCTTGCAGTCAGGCGGCTGACACCGTACCGCAACACGACACACGCTACGTCGTATTTGCCGTTGGCGATCAACGTTTTGGTTTGCCATTGACATCCATCGTCGAGGTCGCCAGCGACGCCAACATCACTCCCTTGCCACGCACTGAAGCATGGCTGAAGGGCGTTTTCATTCTTCGCGGCAATATGGTTTCCGTCACCGATTTTGCGAAGTTGTTCGACATTCCGGCGACGAATTCTTCCGCCAAAAAAGTGGTCGTTTTGCGTAGCCGACAACTCCGGGCCACAACGGCCTTATTGGTTGATCGGATCCAGGGCATTCGCAGCATTGACAACAAAAAAGTGCAGCCGCTGGAAAGTAGCGAACC
>JBPCVB010000283.1:0-5855 GCA_051010855.1 Pirellulaceae bacterium
GGGTCGCCCTTGAAGCCTTCGATATGAATACCATTGCGACCGTTGCGGTCCGTCGTGTTGTTACGGAAGATCAGCTCGTCGGCGAGGTAATCCTCGATATGAATACCGTCGCGGCTGTTGTCGCTGACATTGTTTGAATCGAACACGAATACCGACGTCGGATCGCAGGCGTCAAAGATGGCGATACCATCGATCAAAGCCAGTTCAACCTCGTTGCGGGCAAACGTCCAGTCGCCACCGATGTCTCGCAGGAAGATACCATTCAGGATGGGTTCACCACCGCCGAGCGTACCGGTAATTGTGACGTCCTCGATGATGCCATCGAAGATAGTGCTGCCTCGGGCCAAGCCGTCGCCCGAGATGCCATTGATCATTCCGCCATCGGTTCCATCGATGATGAATCCGCGTACGGTGTTGCGATTGGCGAGCGTTACCGCATTGCCAAAGTTGTTGTTCGTAATCCGCGGGCGATTGCCGTCGATGTCGTTGCACAGGACAAAGTTGGTGCCATCGGCCAACGGAATCAGATGACGCACGCCGTCACCCAGCAGCAACTGACCGTCCTTGAGCACGATTGCTTCGTCCATGCCGCGGGTTGTGCCACCACCTTCGTTAACAAAGATGATCGCATCGGGAGCGGACATCTCGGCATCTTTCAGCTCATCAAACGGCCGCTCAAACGAACCGTCACCACCGGGCGTCGCCAGATTGTTAACGTGATAGACGTCATAGGGACGACCCGTGTCCGGATCGATCGCCAGTCGCAGGTCACGCTGGACGCGGACGATATGGTCGTTGCGGATCGTGGGCTCGAGGTCGTTGCCCAGCATGCCGTACTCGGTGCCCTTGGCGCCGGCGCCAAACAGGAATCCAAGCTGGATGACACCAGTCAAGTCAAATCGATTGTCATGATTTATTTCGGCGTTGACGATCAAACCCTTGTTGGTTTGAAAACCGAGCCGTCCGCGGATCCCGCCAAAGAAATCCACCAGCTCTGATTCGTAACCGTAACCACCGAGACCCACGGTGCCGTTAATATGCTGCAGCGGCTGGGGCTTGAACTGCACCAGACCGTCAAAACCCTGCATCGCGGAATCCAGTCCGTGCTGGGTCACCAGGACGTTATTCAGGAAGCAACTGGTGCCCGTAAGGTAATCCACTTCGCCAACGGGAAAGTAACCGTTGCCGTTAATTAACCAGTGGCGTGTTTCGATCGAGGCGTTGACGCTGAGTTGTGAAAAATCATGGGCGAAATCACCTTGCAGATCGTTATCGAAATCGGCCCAGATGCCGCACGTGATTTCGGCTTCGGCAGCATGTAACGAGAAGACGCGTTCCAGACCCAGGTTACCAAAGAAGCCACCGCTTTCTGCGCTTAAATGACCGCGGGTCTCTACCAGCCAGCGACCATCCAGAAAATCCTGAAACCAGTGACTCTTCCAGCCCAGCGTGAAATAGGTGCCGGTATATCCCAGCCCGGAATCCGCCAGGTTGGCCTGGACCCATACGCGACCTGGCCAGAGACCCGGAGCATCGGCCATGAACGGCTGAATTCCTCCCGAATCGGGGAAATAGCCGCTGCCAAGGTCCTGTCCCGTCGCCGGCCGGGCGAACATGATGGTGCACAGTACAGTAACACTGATGCAAACCACACGCATACAAGTCTTCATCGATAACTCCTGGTCGATGACTTCTCAGTCTGGCCGCGCCCAGGTCACGATATGAATACGGGCGCAGTATGCCTGTACAAAAGGTACAAGTGTTACAGCTCATCGACACGGAATGATCGGACTCATTAGTAAAACAGGTACCATTCGCGTAATTGTCAAAGTTTGCCAAAGGTGCTGTCATGCAGAGACTGGCAACTGTTTGCTGCCAGGTGGCTGTGGCCCGTTTCCGGACGCGCAGCGCGGACACGCACAATACATAAGGCCATTGAAGAAGCTGTAAGGCTTGCGGCGCGATCGAAGCCACTTTGGCCAGCCGATGCCCGCAAGCTGATAGAGAGGATATCTGCCCGTCAGCTACCAGTTAGTTGCCAGCGTACTGTTGCTGGCCGAGACTCCGGCGAGCAACCGAAACGCCAACACGCAGAATATCATCGGTTTGATCACCCGGTTCTGCTTGCTGGTCGTCTGCTACCGGACGCGCAGTGGACTGTACGGGTACCGCGGGGCTGACACCGATCTGGCTAATTGGCGAACCATCGGGTGAATAGAACTTGGCGGTCGTCAAACGCACGCCGCCACCACCTACATTCAGCGGGAAGATGCCTTGCACGCTGCCCTTGCCGTAGCTTTGCGTGCCCACGACGGTGCCACGCTGGTGATCAGCGATAGCAGCAGCAAAGATTTCGCTGGCACTGGCCGAATTCTCATCAATCAACACGACCAGCGGTACTCGCCAGGTGCCTGCTGTTTTGGCTCGGTGAACATAGTCTTCCAGCGGATTGCGTCCTTTGGTGGAGACGATAACGCCATTGGAAATAAAGCGATCGGAAATGTCGACCGCCGAATTGAGCAAGCCACCAGGGTTGCCACGGACATCGACAATCAGGGATCGCATGCCCTGGCGTTGCAACTGCCACAGAGCTGCATCGAAATCGCGAGCGGTGGTTTTCTGAAAATTGGACAGTTTAAGGTAACCGATCCCCGATTCGGGATCGATGATGGCTACGTCTTCGACGCTGGGAATCTCTACGCGTCGTCGTTGCATGCGGAGCGGTGCCTGCCGACCGTTCTCGCGGATGACCGTGACATTAATATAGCTGCCTTCGACTCCCCGCAACGCATCGGCAGCGACATCGCTACCCATGGATTCAACGGATTCATTTTCGATGGCCACAAGACGGTCGCCACTTCGCATGCCCGCCCGCCCGGCTGGTCCACCGGCAATCACGTTGACGATTTCCAGATGATCGGGATGAGTCTTCAGTTCGACACCAAGTCCAACGAAGTTGCCTTCGATTTGTGACATGGTCTCGCCGTACTGGTTGCTGGTCATAAAGGCCGAGTAGGGATCCAGTGCAATAATGGCACCGGAAGTAAATTCGTATACGCTGGTTTGGAGTGGCAGACCCAGGTCCTGTTGCAGGTTGCGACACACATTACTGGCAACAACGTAGGCGTCCTGTCGCGAGCTGACCTGGTAGCGTTTCAGTACCGCGTTCATTCTGTCGATCGCGGGCTGAATGCGATTTTGTTCCACATTTGGCAAATTCATGCGAACAAAGCTGGCATCGGAAAGTGCGATTTCCATGCTGGCCAGCCCGTGCCGCAGGATGTTGTCCCAGTTGGGCTGGATGACATAGTAGGATTGAATCTTTAGCAGCACTTCGGCATACAGATTGAGAGCCCGGGTACTGCCGATATTGGCCAGCGTTTCCACGTATTTGGAATCCGCGTAGCGTCGATTGAGATCGTAATGGATGCGGGAGATGGAACGCCGCGTCCTGATCTGCTGGTTTTCCGGCAGAACCTTGAGTGCCCGTTGATAATGATTGAGGGCTTCACCCCACCGGCCTTCGACTTCCAGCTGTTTGCCGGTGTAGATCAGTTGGGAAAGTTGATCAGTTGCATCAGCCGTGTGTGGCGAAGTTTGCTGGGCATGGGAAACTTGCGAAATCAGCAGAAACAACGCCAGGAGCAGGCCAACGCTGGCGGGACGCAGACACGAGCCGGGGGATAATCGAGTCAAAAGTTGCATAGATGTCGAATCCGTTGCAGGCGACGAACGTACCGGTTTTGCCGGATGTCGTCCGTCGAAACAGGGGAAGGACCCGCGCGGTCAGGCTAAACGAACAGCCTGTCAGTTTTTGGGGTAGAACGGGGCCTCAGAAAAATAGATCACGTTTTAGCCGCGGTCAAAAAAACAAAACGTTTTAATGACTGCGTGATCCGCACAACCCATGTGGCCCGAGATTTGACGTCGGGTCGTAAGAATAAGACGGACTGGTTTGCCGTCTTTGGGGTTGCAGGGTGCGTCCCGGCGAAAACTGTACGGAACAGGCGATTCGGCGGTTCACTTGCCGCCAAAAAAGTCACAATGATTTTGGGAATCGCCGCAGAAACAACCAAAAAAGGCAGCGCAAGCAGTATTCTCGGCGGTCAGGTTAAAGCACAAAAAAAAGCCCACCGACCGAACGGTCGATGGGCTGTGGTTCTTCCCTGAAACTCTGAACGCCGAAGATTGACTTCAGCGATCAGCAGGCTGGTGGTGCTCGCAGCAGGTGAACGAGTGCTGATTAAGCCGTTGACATGGAACCGGGACCGGTGGTGAAACCGTCCACGCCAGGTGCGCCGGCCGTCGCCGTCGCGTTGTTGGCGGAACGCCGCCGCCGCCGTTTGACCTTGGCCTTGGCCCAGTCCTTGGTCGCCGATTCAAAAACATCCGGTGATTCATACCGGCAAATTCCGCGGGCTTCGGGAATCGGACCGACCAGTCCCCGAAACACAGGCATACCACGCAGGGACAAGTCCGTACTACAGTCGTCGATGCCGATCTGTTCATGAGATTTGGAGATGGAGTCAGTGTTTTTGTACTCGCGGATACGCACCGAGCCATCAGAATCTCGCGTCACGAGACGTACAATTTGCGTGGACATAGACCAACCTTGTGGCAAGTTCAGGAACTGAATGGAAATACCAGTGCCCTGTTTTCCACGGGGGCAGTGCACATTCGGCAAGTGCTTGAGGCCAATCCATCGCCAACTGGTTGTGTACATAAAGGTATCGGAACAAGCCAGCAACATGGACACAAGTTTTTCCCAGCCGCGCATCTCAGTCGTTTTCCCGTCGATCGGTACTTTCGGCAGGAAGCGTTTGCAGTGAACGCCACGAAGCAGGAAAATGGATATTTCCACTTGCCAAATCTTTTTCATTCTCGCGAATCAGGAATCCTTTTTATGTCAACGCTTGTCGACGTTACCAGGAAAATCAGTTGCCTGAGTGTGGCACTTTTCTGTTTGTTGCCTGCTACCGTAATGGCTCAGGAGGAAACGGCCGCGACCGTTCTGTTCAAGTCGGTGCGTGTCTTCGACGGACAAGAATTGCTGGAGCCCGTCGACGTGCTGATCAAGGACGGCCGGATCGAAGCGATCGGTGAGGGAATTACGGTCCGCAACGGAGCCGAGGAAATTGACGGTGCCGGCAAGACGCTGTTGCCCGGATTGATCGATTGTCATGTGCACGCGTATTTTCCCGCACACCTGGAGCAGGCTGCGGTATTCGGTGTCACGACCGTGCTGGACATGATGAGCATGCCACGAGGCGCGGCTGGCCTGCGCGCGGCGCGAACCTCTGGCAAGCACCCGCAACGCGCAGATTACTTTTCTGCCGGCGCCGCAGTAACAGTCAAGGATGGACACGGAACCCAGTTTGGATTCACGGTGCCGGTGCTCGAAGATGCTGCCGGCGCCGACGCATTCATTACCGAACGTGTGCGTGAGGGATCGGACTATATCAAGATCATCTACGATACCGGCAATTCCTTCGGCCTTGACAAACCAACACTGACCCCCGAAATGCTCAAGGCCGCCATCGAAGCTGCCCAGGCCAATGAAAAACTGGCGGTAGCGCACATCGGTGATGCCGCGGGTGCCGAACTGGCGGTCGAGTACGGAATCGAGGGACTGGTTCATTTGTTTGCGGACGACAGGATCAGCGATGAATTGGTACAACGAATGGCTGAGGAAAAGATTTTCGTCGTCCCGACCACCGTCGTCATTCAGAACATTACCGGACCGGTGACCGTCGCGACGCTGATCAACGATGATCACATTGGACCGATGCTGCTGGATGCCGATCGCAGTGGCCTGGCCCGAACTTTTCCCAAACGTGACGCTGCGGTGAATACCG
>JBPCVB010000284.1:0-3615 GCA_051010855.1 Pirellulaceae bacterium
GGCATCGACCTGCCGCTTGTCAATTCGCACGCGATCAAGAACCTCAAAGGCCGTCAGGGCCCGGTGAAGAATGCGTGCACCTGTTAGATACGCGATATCGGGTGCCAGCCTCTCCAAATCCAGCTCAACACCCAAATTTCCAACCATTCGCCCTGCAATGATCGTCGGGTGTGGCTCGTAGACAAACGGACCAATTTCCGTCGCCAGGTCGCGGTTCCCGAACGATGTGGCAACCCATTCGAAAAGCGTCGAACCGTCCCGATCGACAGCTGCGGCCGAGCACAGGCCCGGGTTGTTGGCCAACCGGCCAAACCACAACATCTGTTGTTTGCACTCGTTGCGATTGCCAATCCATTGTCTCTCGGCGTGTTGCCAATCCACAGGAATGTCGCTGGCGGGGGCCAGTTTGATACCGCCGTGTTGGTGATTTTCAATCAACTCAGTCAGAAAGGAAACATTGGGTGCAAAGTGTTCCGCGCGGGTTGTACGCTTGCCCGTTGCGCGGCGGTCCGGGTCAATATGGAACAAAGCCGATTGATCGAGGTCAAAACCTTCGGCTTGCCGACAGACTACGTCTGGATTCACGCCTGACACGCGACAGTTGGTGCTGGCCAGATGGCAGGCAAGCTCACTGGCGTCAACGCCGCAGACCTGACTCGCGACGCCCGCCAGGGCGATCAGATCGCCGCCCAGACCGCAACAAACATCGACAATCGAGGAAGCCTCCGTAAACCGGCCTGCCTTGTAGTGGGCAATCCGTTCGTCAGTCGCCTGTTCCAGCAACTGACGCTGAAAATACATGTCAGCTGCGTGATCAAATTTGTTCGCTGCCAGCGGCCGAAGCGTAAGCTGCTCGATTAGCACCCTGATCTGATCCGGCGTGTATTCCCGCTTTCTCAACCACTTGTTCCATTGCAGGGATCCTCCCCCCATCGCGGAAAGTTCCCTCAATACCTGCTGACCGTCTGCCTCGGTTACCCACTGCCAGGCCGGGGACAACGGGGGAATGGATCCATGTACTGACACGATGTAGAGGAGTTCCAGGCCGGACAGGATCGGGTCGTTCGGATCGTTCTGTTTTACCGTTTTGGTAAAGTCTTGACACGCCCACAACCAGCACAAGCCGAGTCCGACAAACCGGGTAACTGGCCCGTCCGGAATTAATTAGCGATTAATCGCCAGCCAGTGAAGAGTGCCCGATGATATTGTTTGCCGCGGTTGTTGAGCAAAAGATAGATGAGACTCCGAACAATTCTGCTTTTTGGGGTGATCGCATTGGCAGCGAGTGCGCCGATGTTGTTTTCCGGCAAAAACGCACCGCCAAATAACGGGACGTCGGCCTCCACCGCAACCTTCCCTTCGGTGAATGATTCACCGCTATCCACAGCGCTTCCTGCTGCACCGGCCAACGACAATCCATTCCAGCTGGCCGGTTCCCGACGACCGATTAGTGGGCCTGCCAACAACACGGCAACCGTTTCTCCGGCTTCGCCCGATGCCACCTTGTCGCAACCGGTCTATTGGGCCTTTACCAGCCCGGCCGAGTATATCCGCTTCGACATAACGCGCAACTGGATCACGACTCGGTGGAGCCGCGTTTCCACGGTGCCCGGCGAAGACAATTTGACTGGTTTGCGTGTCGCATTGGTTAGCGGACCGCGGCCACAAGACATTCATGGATCACTAACGTACTATTTTGATGCCAGTCAACAGGTCCAACGTATTGCAATTCGCGGCTGGACGGGTAATTCCGGTCAGCTGGTGGATTTTGTGACTCGGGGACTGGGCATGCAGCAACGGAATTCCGCAGGCGCCGGTCTCTATACGGCCACAAGCTGGGGCAAGCTCAAGGCTGTGCTCCGAGTCGACAATCCGCCAGTATTGCGTGACGATGCACCGACGGAACAATTGATGGTGCTGCTGGAAGCCAACAATCCTCAAAGTTCATTGGCTGTGAGTCGCCAAGTGCAGGATATTCTTGCCGCGATGGAAAACGGCGCCGCATCTCGCTGATGCTGACGCTAAATGTTGCGGTCGCGGACCGATTCTCATCAACTTGTTGTGTGTCGCATTTCGACAAGTTTTCCCTGCGATCAATCAAGGCGGTTCACACGGCGCAAAAAGTGAAAACTGTTTTTTGCATCGCGAGTACCCACGTTTTTGACACCTAAAAACTTTCTTCATCAAATTTTCAGTGAGGTGGTTTGACAACCCTGCTAGCAGCCGTAAACTGTCCTCCCTCAGCAAACCAGCATCCTCGCGAACAACCTTGTTCTTTTTGGTTTGCAGATGTTTCAGTGGAATTGATTCATTAGTCAATCGCCGGGCTGATCCAGGCATCAGTCGCAATTTCCGGACTTCAGTGGTCCACCGTTTTGCGGTCGGCGTGCGCGCACAGGAAGTGACAGGAAGTGACCCGGTCCTTTACGGAAATTCAATCGGCCATTGCGTGGCAACTGAAAGAGTCGATCGGCGAAGACCGATTCGAACTGTGGTTTGGCAGTGAGGATGCCTTTTCAATTCAGGATGGTCAGGTTCAGGTAACCGCTCTGGACGAACTGTCGCTGTCGTTTGTGCAAAGTCAATTTGGGACGTTTGTGAATGAGGCCGTGCGGGCCGTGCTGGGACCCGGTACAAGAGTTCAATTCGACGGTTGTCAGGCCACGAACGAGCCAGCCACCCAGCAATCCCTGTTTACCGATGAGCAACTGGGACATGCCGGCGTCGGCAGCAAACAACAGGCAAAACAGAAAGAAAAGTCCTCCCGTACCCGTCGCAAGCCGGACAACTCTCTACAGACGCCAACACTATTCACTTCGTCACCTTCGACGCCGGCTGCCGCGCCCCATATTTTGACACTGGAATCGTTCGTATTCGGATCGGGAAATCAATTGCTGGAAACAGCGGTGCAGCAAACGCTGGCCCAGCCCGGCAAATTCACCCCGCTGTACCTGCATGGCCCGGTCGGTTGCGGCAAATCCCATCTGTTGCAGGGCATGATCGCCCGCGCCCGACGCGACAACCTGTATCATCGTTGCGTCAATGTCACGTCGGAACAATTCACCAGCGGTTTTGTGGAAGCGCTGCAGTCCCGCACGCTGACCGGTTTCCGCAACCGGTATCGCAATCTCGATTTGTTGCTGGTCGATGACGTGCAGTTTCTGACCGGTAAGGAAGCCACGATCATCGAGTTCCAGAATACGCTGGAATGTCTGCTGAAATCCGGCCGGCAGGTGGTGGTGACAGCAGACCGCCCGGTTTTCCAGCTGAATATTGCCCACGAGCAATTGCTTACCCGGCTGGCCAGCGGACTGGCGTGTCCGATTTCGTGGCCGGATATCGAGGCTCGCAACACTATTGTGCAACGATTGGCCGACTCGCGACAGCTGGAATTGCCGGCGGACGTCCAACAGTTGCTCAGTCAACGTATCGGTCGTGATGTGCGTCTGCTCATCGGTGCCATCAACCGTCTTAAGACAGCCGCGGTCGCGCTTGGCAATCCCATCAACGTAACTTCGGCAACCGAGTTGCTGGCCGATCTCTTCCACGCACAGCACCCCGTCGTTTCCCTGTCACGTGTGGAAGAAGTCGTTTGCGATCACTGCGGTGTTGAGG
>JBPCVB010000285.1:0-5998 GCA_051010855.1 Pirellulaceae bacterium
AGACATAAAAGGCAAACAAATGCACGGCGCTGGAGGCCAGCCCGAAACTACTGATCATGACTGCGGAGATGGCCAGGCCCAGTCCGCCAAAGACCCGGTTGTCCGTGCGATCACTCAGCCAGGCAAACATCGGCTGGGCCAGCCCGGAGCACAATGAACCTACGCCGAGGAACCAGGCCGACTGGCGGTCAGTCAGCTGCCAGCGCTCCTGGATGATGCCAAGCGATGCCGGCACCATGCTGGAAAAAACATCCATCATGTAGTGGGCGATGATGATGGCGACAAACGGTAACGTCCAACGCCAGGCAAAACGCGTCATGGATCGCGCAGATTCTTCGTCTGTTTGTTTCGCCTGGTCCATGATTCAATCATCAGCCGCAATTGTGAAAGTTGTCACAAGCTTAGCCAAACATGATGTTGCTGTCTGGTGCACGCATTCAACGATGTGCAAACCAGGACCGAAAACTGGCGGTTACCTGGCCAATACGCCATAAAACATTCCGGCGATGCAGGCGGTCATACAGGCGGCCAGCATACCACCGAGCATGGCGCGTAATCCCAGTTGGGCGAGGTCACTACGGCGGTTCGGGGCGAGCGGACCAATGCCGCCAATCTGAATGCCGATGGCCCCAAAATTCGAAAAGCCACACAATGCATAGGTCAGGATCACTCTGGTGCGTTCGCTGATTCCTTCACCACCCGCTGCCACTCGTTCGGGAACAGTGCTCAGTTCGATATAGGCAAGAAATTCGTTAACCACCATTTTCTTGCCCAGCAAGTCGCCAGCGACCATGCAATCTTGCGCGGGAATTCCCATGATCCATGCCAACGGGAAGAACCCAATTCCAAAAACCTTGCTAAGCGACCAATCTGCACCGAACCAGCCGCCAACGTTTTGCAGGATGATGTCGACGAACATGATCAAGGCCAGAAACGCGATCAACATGGCCGCAATATTGATGGCCAGCTTCATCCCTTCACTGGCACCGTTGGCCGCAGCCTCGATCACGTTGGTCGCGTTTTGAGCCATTTTTGCTTCGGCCTCCTCCAGCTGGACTGGAGTTTCGGTCTCGGGCTGCAGGATCTTGGCCAACACCAGCGCCGCAGGCGCGGAGATAATCGACGCTGTCAGCAAGTGTCCGGCGCTGACGCCCAGTCCGGCAAATACTGCCATCAAGCTACCGCTGATCGTGGCAAATCCGCCAACCATCAGGGCGTTGAGTTCGCTGCGAGTCATCGTGGGGACGTAAGGACGCACAACCAGGGGAGCCTCCGTATGACCGACGAACACGTTGGCTGCCGCCGCCAGACTCTCGGCCGGACTGGTACGAAGGGTTTTCTCCATTAGCCAGGCCATCGCGCGAATCAGCTTCTGCATCACGCCGATGTAATAAAGCACACTCATCAGCGCCGCAAAGAAAATAACGGTGGGCAGGACGCCAAAGGCAAACGTGGTTAATAGTGCCTTGGGATGGGTCGGGGGAACGTTGTCTTCCGGATCGGGATGAGTTTCGAAGACAAATTTGGAACCAGCCTCGACACTTTCCTGAATCATCAGAAAAAACGACTCGACCCAGTAGAACACAACACCCCGCGGATAACGGGGCACGAGATACCGGGTTTCGTTACCCGATGGCGGAATAACATTCTCGCGCTCAATCAGTCCGGAATCTACGGCCGCATCGACAGCGTCCTGAGACTCGAATGTCTGCGGAAACGTCCAGCTTTGCGATGAAAAGAAAATCAGTGCCAAAGCCAGTTGCAGGAGCACACCCCATAGGACCAGTCGCCAATCAATCCGGTCGCGGTACGAACTCATTAGCCACGCCAGCCCGATCATGACAAACAATCCCGCCATGCTGACCAAATTGAGCATGCTCATCAGGGAATCCTTTCGCGGCAGGATGGAGGCGGGATGAGGTGATTATGGATCAGGATTCGTCGTCCGATTCCCCGGCTGAAGGAGCGTCAGGTTGGCTGGCAGGACCTGCCGGGGCATCCTCGTCAACTTGCGGTACTCCGCTCTCATCATCCTTGAGCGGCGGCAATTCGTACGCACGTCGTTCATCGACAAGAAAGATCTCATCCATTTCGGCATCGTCCAGATCCTTGCGCAACAACACGTACATGGCAGCCGCGACGCACCAGAACAAGCCGTAAAGAAACGCTGCACCAAACGTCATCGCAACACCGTTCCAGAACCGCATCATCCGTTGACCAAATGCCATGATCGTTGACGGCTGGTCACCGTCGTCGCCAGCAGCCTGTTCGCCTTCTGCGGCCTCGGTTGGTTCAACGATGTCACCCGTCAACTCACTCATGCGATCGGTGCGCACGTTGGCGCCCCAGGAAACCGCCCAACTGGCAGTATGAATCGTCCCCTGAATAACCAGCCCGGCAATTGCCCAGCAAATACCAGTAAAGATGACGGCGATCAGTGCATACAGAAAATAATGAAGCGGACGCTGAAACACATAGGAAAAGGCCCGTGTCATGCCGTCAAAGGAATCCTGACCCTCGGCGCTAATCGACGCGATGATGAGTGGCCAGGCGAAGGTCAGCCCAAGCAGAATGATGGCGATCGCCAGCGCAAAAAACAACACGATAAACCACAAGAATCCGCCGATAGCGGCTCCAAGGTTGGTCGTCATGACAAGTCCCAGGATGGCAAGCGGTACCGCCAGACCGAACACAGCCAGCAGCGGAATCATGATCCCTCCAAAACAGGCCAAAAACTTGTCGATCGCATAATCGAACGCGTCATCGATTCCAATAGGCTCGTCTCTGGTAAATCGCATCAAGGCGGCGCGTGTAATCGCGCAGCCAAAGAAACACCAGACGATCAGCGTCCAAATACCGCCGGTGAAGAAATACATAAAACGACGTAACCCGGTGTTCAGCGAGAAAATGCCTGAAAGCGAGTCGACGCCAGTCCGAAATACCAGTTCCACGCCGCTCAGTTGCGCACCTAGCACCCTGAGCAGCGATTCGGTGGGTGACCATTTGGGAAAGACCATCTTGTACGGGCTGCGGTTCAGCATGACGGTTTCTTCCATGCCCGGCTCGGCTTTCACCTCGTCATTGACGAACACTCGCTCTGCGCCAATCCAGCCGATGGGGGTGGCGGCCACCGCAAACAACGACAGGATCAGAATGGTCATGCTGAGTGCAGCTGGTAGCGCACGGAAAATCAGCAGACTGGGAATCAGATCGGGCCAGGAAAACCGCTGGACGGTGACTCTCGAGTCGTCCATTGTGGAAGCTCCGGGGTTAGTGCAAATCGGCTGCGACGCAGAATACGCCAGCCGACTGATCAACAGGTGTCAGTCATGTGAGCCGCATTATAGTTGGCTCGGACAACCGTTCAATCGGCAGTGCATTGCGCAGCTCCGCAGCTGGTCGCCAATCGAGTGTAATGCGGCAGGAACTGGCGACGATCGGCACTCAATCTTCCTGGCCGGAGTATTCCTGATCTTCCTGCCCGTCCAGCGGCAAGCCGTGTTTCTCTTCCAGCCATTGTCCCAGATCGATTTGCTGACAACGCACACTGCAAAACGGAAACACCTTGCTTTCTTGCCGGTCAAACGGATGACCGCAAAGACTGCAGTGGGCCAATTGTTGCCGCGACCGGCCGTTGGACCGGGCCTCTTTTTCCTGCTGAACGTCGATCCATGACATACGCGAATTTGCCTTGCCGTCAAGATTGCGATTGGAGTTATTCATCGTTACTGGAATCGTCAGTCAGTGTTTGATCCGGAGTGGTCTGATTCGCAAGAAACTCAACCAGATCACGCAATTCACCCAAAGTCAACTTCTCCTTGACATCATCCGGCATTGCGGATTGACCGCGCCGCATGTCATCAATATCCGTTTGCGGTATATGAACCATGATTGCATCCGCGGTGATAATTGACAATGTTTCTTCCGTGGAGGATTTCGGAACGCCGATATGGGTGTTGCCGTCAATATCCACGACAACGACGGTTTCGTAGTTTTCCGTGATCGTCTTGTTCGGGTCAATTAATGATTCCAGCAACAACGCCCGTTCGCGTTGTTTGCCAATATCCGACAAATCGGGCCCCACATCGCCGCCGCTGCCCTGGATCTTGTGGCAGCGCAAACACGAAACGTCCAAACGATTGAAAAAGATCTCGGAACCTGCCTCTGCGTCGCCGCCTTCCATTGTCATCTGATAAACGAATTGCGGATCGATTGTTTCCTGTGCTGTCAGAAAGTCCTTCCGCAATTGCTGCAGTGTATTGTCGTCGCGGGCCTCGATGGCCAGCCACAGATCCAGACGCGTGTCCAGCGACACACTGGCAAATTGATCCAACAGCTCCCTGAGCAACGCTGCGGAAGCCACGTCGTTCATTTCGCCCAGAATGGAAAGGGCGTGTTGACGCTCAGCACGATCCGGACTGACGACTGCTTTGCGCAAATGAGGTAGCACATCTCCCTGATCTCCCGCGGCCAGAAATCGGAGTGCTTCCATACGCAGTCGGCCACTGTCACTCTTAATGGCTTGTTGAATAATCTGCTGCTGGTCATCTGTAGAGTATCCCAACAAGGCTGTTAGGGCCCACGCACGCATCGGATCGCTGCTATCTTCCGCACCAACCAGTTCGCGCAAATGCGGCAAGGCCTCGACGCAACGCAAATTGCTTCCCGCACGCAACAGTTCCTCAGCCAGCCTGTCGTCAAAGCCGTTGAGTCCTGCCAGCAAGCTGGATACCGTAGTTTCCGGATTCGCACGCCCCCCTGCCTCCAGCGGCCGCCACAAACCCGTCACCTTGTCCAGCGGCGGTGGCGCTGGCCAGTCTCCGATCGACTGGATGCCCTCCATCCTTCGGTCTGTTAGCTGCGTTTTGTCGACGACAAACTCATGGATGCGAGTCAGGGAATCTTCGTCGCCAAGGCGGAAATTCGCATTGATAACACGTCGAGCAAGAGCATCCGGTAACTCTGGCTGCGCAGCAAGTTTGCCGAGTGCGGGCATTAGTTCGGCGATTGGCAAATCGTGAATGGCTCGCGCGGTCTCAAGAACCACACGCGATTCCGGATCATGCAGCAATTGTTCCAGCAAGGCAGCATCCAAATCGCCACGCTGCGCCCGCTTTCGCAATGCCACGACGGCTGCCAGCCGCACGGCCGGCGATTCATGTTCAACAGCATACGTGAGCGAAGAATCCAACCAACTCAATGCCATGATTCCGGCATGACGTAACAGCGGATCTTGATTATCGTTGGTCGCCAACAGGTCAGCGATTTCGTTAATGCTGGATTCAATGCCTGCCTTGCCCACAGCCATGATCGCAAAATACTGCACGCGTGGGTTATCGCTTTTTCGCTTCGACAACACTTCGGCCGACAACATTGAGCGCCAAGTTACTTCATCGGATGACCGCTGCAGCAACTCGCCGGCCAACCGGACTGCCTGGGCCTGAAGTTCACGATCGGCATCGCGCATGCACTCGACCAGGAGCGTCGCAAATTCTCCAGGCAGCTCGGCATGCTGGGGATTGGCTCGCACGAGCTGGTCGAGGCCCCACAAGCCATGCAGCCGCCCCAGCTTCCATGTGCCAAAACGGGCTCCGGTCGTCAACGTAGATTCCGATTGTCGTCGGACCAACTCAAACTGGGCTTGCAGACGCACTCGACGGTCCGGATGGTTGAGGAAACGCAGCAGGTTGCCTTCCAGTTGCTGCGACCAGTCACCTGACAACAGCTGCTGCACCTGTTTGATCGCTTCCTTGTCGGCCTGCTCATCGGTGAAAGCGTAGATTCGACCCTTGCCCAATCCATCCCATCCATGCACCCAGTCACTGACGAACAGCCGTCCATCGGGACCAAAGCAGCAGTCGGTCGCCAGAATATTCCAAAACGTATTTTCTTCATCGATGATTTCGAAGAATGCGCCTTTGGGATTCAATCGGAAGGTTTTGATGCCGCTTCCGGTCGTCTGGCCGCGGAAATCGCAAAGCAGGAATCTACCCTGCAT
>JBPCVB010000286.1:0-3303 GCA_051010855.1 Pirellulaceae bacterium
CGGCTGAATGCCGAAGGGCCGATCAACCTCGGTGATGTCAGTGAACTCGTCGAAAGTGCACCGGTTCGCAAACTTTTGAACATGGTTTTGCTGCTGGCCATCAAGGATCACGCCAGCGACATTCACTTCGAGCCTTTTGAAGACGAGTTTCGCATTCGCATCAAGTCCGACGGCGTGTTGTACGAAATGGTGCCGCCGCCCCGTCACCTGGCGTTTGCGATAACGACTCGCGTGAAAGTGATGGCCAATCTGGACATCGCCGAACGTCGATTGCCTCAGGACGGTCGCATCGAATTGACGGTAGGTGGTCACCCGATCGATTTACGTGTTAGCGTGTTGCCGACCATGTTTGGCGAAAGTGTGGTCATGCGAGTGCTGGACCGCAGTGTGGTATCGCTGGACCTGAACAACGTGGGCATGAATGACTTCACCATCGGTGAATTCCGCAAGGTGATGGAAAAGCCCAACGGGATCATTCTGGTGACGGGCCCCACGGGTTCTGGCAAAACCACCACATTGTATTCCGCGTTATCGGAATTGAACCGCATCGAAGACAAGCTGATCACCACGGAAGATCCTGTGGAATACGACATCGACGGCATCGTGCAGATCCCGATCGATGCGGATATTCAGGTAACGTTTGCCTCCTGTTTGCGAGCCATTTTACGTCAGGATCCGGACAAGATTCTGGTGGGCGAGATTCGTGACACGGAAACGGCCGAGATCGCTGTGCAGGCTTCCTTGACGGGCCATACGGTGTTCAGCACGTTACACACCAACGATGCGCCCAGCACGGTGACGCGTCTGCGTGATATGGGCATTCCACCCTTCATGATCACGGCGACCGTTGAGGCCATTTTGGCTCAGCGTCTGGTGCGACGAATTTGCATGGAATGTCGCGCGGAAGTCGAGGCAACGGAAGATGTCCTGGTCGACCTGAAATTGACGCCGGCCGATATCGAGGGCAAGAAATTCTTCCGTGGGCAAGGTTGTAACAGTTGCAACAACACGGGCTACAAGGGTCGCGTAGGCCTGTTCGAGTTGATGATCCTGGACGATGAATTGCGGGACCTGATCATGGAAAACGCTACCACCGACAAGTTGCGAGATACCGCCCAGGCCAAGGGCATGGTGTTGCTCCGCGATGCCGGGATGCAATTCATTTTCGAAGGCCTGACCACCGCGGAAGAAGTGATTCGGGAAACGATTCTTGAGGCCTGATAAGACACAAAACCAAACAGACCATAAACACCTGACGGTTTAAGGACCAGAAATGCCAACTTTTCAATTTGAAGCGATGGACCCCCAGGGTCAGGAAATTCGCGACGTCATTGATGCCCAGACGCAGGATGAAGCACAGGCCACGATTCGATCCATGGGCTACTTCGTCACCAAAATCTCGGTGCAAAAGTCCGACAAGAAAAGTGCTTCCAAAAACGCCCGTCGCAAGACGTTTGCCCTGGGCGGAGCGGGTGGCAAGAAAATGGTGACTTTCACCCGTCAGCTGTCGATCCTGCAAGACGCCGGTTTGCCGATTCTGCGTAGCCTGAAGATTCTGGAATCGCAGTCCAAACCAGGGGCTCTAAAGAATGCACTGATTGACGTATGCGATGAAATTGAAGGTGGATCGACATTGTCGGAAGCCATGAGTAAATCGCCCAAGGTATTCGACCGACTGTACGTGAACGTGATCAAGGCCGGCGAAGCCGGTGGTTCACTGGAAGTCATTCTGCAGCGTCTGGCCGAGTTCAAGGAGCGTACCCAATCGCTGAAAACCAAGGTGATTGGTGCCTTGATTTACCCGGTGATGGTCGTGTTGTTCACGGTCATCATTTTGACCTTCATCATGATCTTTATCATTCCGGAATTTAAGGACATGTTCGATGAATTCGAAATCGACCTGCCCGTGATGACGGAACTGTTGATTGCCATCTCCACGCGTGTGGTCAAGTTGTGGTTCCTGTTCCCGCTGATTCCTATCGCAGTGTTCCTGTTCATTGCCCTGCTTTGCAAATTCCGCGCGGGACGCATGGGTTGGCACCTGTATCTGCTGAAAGTACCGGTGTTGGGCAAGTTGCTGCAAAAAGCCAACCTGGCTCGAACGACACGTACGCTGGGCGCCCTGGTGGCCAGTGGCGTACCGATTCTGGAAGGCCTGACGATTACGCGTGAAACGTCCGGCAACGCCATGTACGAAAAGATGTTCAGCCGTGTGACCGACTCGATTCGCGAGGGTGAAACGATCGCCCGACCGATGAAGATCAACTGTATCCCCAGCTTCCATCCGGTGACCGCCTTCTTCTTTATGGCCACGCTGGCTCTGCCGCCGCTGGCCATTCTGTTCGTGAAAACCGACCTGTTGTTCACGGTGCTGTATGCGGCTGCCGCGTTGGGCGTCGTGGGTGCCCTGTTCTACTTCCTGAACTACAAAAAGCCCGTCGTGGAAGACCTCGTGATCAACATGGTTGATGTGGGAGAAGAGACCGGGGAACTGGATGTAATGCTCTACAAGGTCGCTGACTACTACGACGAAGAAGTCCGCACATTGACCGACGGTATGATGAAACTGATCGAGCCGATCATGATCATCGTGCTGGGCTTAATTGTGTTGTTCATTGTGGTGGCCCTGTTTATGCCGTTGATCGGTTTGATCTCCGGTCTGCAAGGTGGCTAGAAAAAAATGCAGCGGTGGTCGCCTGCGGGCGACCGCTCGCTTGAAATATTTCACTGATAACCGACCAAACGAAACAATACCGCACAATCTTTTCCAACCAAAATGGAGACCAACCCCATGTTTGCTCCTCTGCAGTCTTCTCAAAACCGGTACCTGCGACGTACAGCGCAAATCCGACGCCTGCGTCGCAGGGCCTTTACGCTGATCGAATTGCTGGTCGTGATTACCGTGATCGCCATTTTGGTCGGTCTGCTGTTACCCGCCATCAGCGCGGTTCGCCGAGGTGTTTTTGAAACTTCCGTGGCCACCGACATCGCCCAGATGGATGCCGCCATTGAAACATTCAAGAGTGAAAAGGGCATCTATCCCTCGGACTTCAGCGAGTTCGTCAAGGCTGATGGCACGCCGCTGGGGTTCCTGGAAACACCGGGCCCGTTCAACGATTCAACTCAAACCGTGCGCTCGCGATTGCTGCAAATCCTGCAGAAGATTTCGCCGTCGCACAACGAACTGGCCACTGATCCGGTGGATGGCACGCTATCGCGGCTGCAGGTCTGGTGGGAAAACGTGGGAGTCAATCTGGCAGTTAACGACGCCGGGCCCATGACCAAGGAGTCACGCCTGCGTGG
>JBPCVB010000287.1:0-3769 GCA_051010855.1 Pirellulaceae bacterium
CCGTTGCCCAGCGTGTCTTCTATGACTGCCTCAGCGAAATCAAGAAACGGATTCCCGATCAGGAACCGATCGACGTTTTCACTGGCGCGATCGAAAACGTCAAACCGCAAATCGAAGTACGCTCCAAACGAGTCGGTGGTGCTTCCTATCAGGTGCCGATGCAAGTCAATCGGCAGCGGCAGCAGTCGCTGGCATTTCGCTGGATCCTGAATGCCGTCCGCGACAAGAAGGGGCGACCCACTCACATGAAACTGGCTGACGAGCTGGTGGCTGCCTTCAGCAAGGAAGGCGCCGCGATGACCAAGCGGGAAAACACCCACCGCATGGCTGAAGCCAACAAGGCGTTTGCCCACTTTGCCTGGTAAAACTGCGAACCATTCCGGCCGCAACGAAGTCGTGACTCGTTGCGGCCTTTTTCATGCGCAAAACCACGTACGATACCTGACACCGATCCGGAACCCGATGCGTCAGCGAGGGACCTGAATCTGCGACATCCCTCGCTGACGCATCGGGATCCGAGTGCCGCAAGATTCGGTGAACATACGAAGTACCAATCATGACACGGAAACTGGAACAAATTCGCAACATCGGCATCATTGCCCACATCGACGCGGGCAAGACGACGGTCACCGAGCGCATGTTGTTCCTCTCCGGAGCCAAACATCGCGTCGGCATGGTCGACAAGGGCACGACGGAGACCGACACCGACGAGGAAGAACAGAATCGCGGCATTACGATTTATTCCGCCTGCGTCACCTTTCGGTGGAAAGATGTTGACATCAACCTGATCGATACACCGGGCCACGTCGATTTCACGGCTGAGGTGGAACGCAGCCTGCGTGTGCTCGATGGTGCGGTCGTTGTGTTTAGCGCTCGCGAGGGCGTTGAGGCGCAAAGCGAAACGGTGTGGCGGCAGGCGAATCGATATCACGTGCCCCGCTTCGCGTTTATCAACAAGCTGGATCGCGAGGGGGCAGGGTTCGATCGGGTCGTCGAGGAAATCCGGGATCGACTGGGCGGCAACCCCTTGCCATTGCAAATGCCGGTAGGGCTGGGACCCAAACATGTAGACGAGCCGTTTCGCGGAGTCATCGACCTGATCAAGATGAAGTTCGCTACGTACGAGGACGACGGCAAGTCGATGAAAGAGGGTCCGATTCCGAAGGATCTGGCCGAGGATGCGGAACTGGCCCGTCAGGTGATGCTGGAAAAGCTGTACAACTACAGCGACGAAATGACCGAACTGGCGCTCAGTGAACAGCCGATACCCAACGAATTGATTCGCACTGTTGTGCGGCAGGCCACGCTGGCCCACATGATTCAGCCGGTCGTCTGTGGCTCGGCACTGCACGGAATGGGAGTGCAGGGAGTACTGGACGGCGTCAAGTACTATCTGCCTAGCCCGCTTGATCGTCCTCCGGTTGAGGGTACCCATCCGGTCAAGCAGGATCAAATCGAGAAACGCAAACCGGATCCCCAGGAGCCGTTCTGTGGTCTCGTTTTCAAAATCCTGCCCGCCAAGACCGGCGACTTTTATTGGGTCCGCGTATACAGCGGAGCACTCAAGTCCAACTCACGCGTGCAATGTCCGGGCAAGGAAAAAAAGGAAAACGTGGCGCAGCTGTGGCAAATTCACGCACAGAAGAAGGAGCGTGACGGCCAGGTGGATGAAGTGTCGGCCGGTGATATTGTGGGCGTGATCGGGCCACGATTTGCAGTCACTGGCGATACCCTTTGTGATGCCAAAGCGCCGATCCTGCTCGAGGAAATCGATTTTCCCGCGACGGTTGTCGAGATGGCCATTGAGCCCGAGACCGCGGCCGAACGCAAAAAGCTGGGTGATGTCCTGGAAATGCTCAAGCGGCAGGACCCGACATTCAAGGCGATCGAGAACGAGGAAACGGGACAGACGCTGATCGCCGGGATGGGCGAATTGCATCTGGAAGTGATCAAGAATCGATTGCTGCGGGAATTTAACCTGAACGTCAAGGTTCACAAGCCGCGTGTCTCATACCGCGAAACGATCGCCCAGCGGGTCGAAGTCGTCGGGGAATGCCACCGCCTGGTAGCCGGGCAGCAGCTGTTTGCCCGCCTGGAAATGACGATGGAACCGGACGAGTCGTGTGAAGGCGTGCGAATTCTGCGTGGCGCGATTGCCGGCCAATTGCCCCCCGAGTTTTTGGAAGCCGTCATGGAGGAACTGGAGTCGCGAGGGCAGGGCGGAGGCATCATCAGCAGTTTTCCGTTGACAGGCATCAAGATCACGCTCACCGGATGCGAAGTTAATCCCGAACAGTCCAATGCCATGGCGTTCAGCATCGCCGCTGGCGAGGCCTTCGAATCCGGTTTGCAACGGGGTGGTCCGGTGCTGCTGGAACCGGTGATGAAACTGGATATCTCCACACCCGACGACTACTACGGGGACTTTGTCAGCGACCTGGCACAACGACGCGGTCGGGTCGTGAATACAGACAGTCACGGCGGTACGACCTTTATCGAAGCCCATGCACCGCTAGCTGAATTGTTCGGTTATGCCGACGCCATGCGGTCACTCAGTCAGGGTCGGGCCGGGTCCAGTATGGAACCGTTGCAATACGAACCCGCACCGGCTGACGTGGCCGATGCGTTTGCGATGTGATATGAACACTAATGTGTCAGAGCCGCAGGGTGCCATGGCCACGCTTGCCGCGGCCATGCAACATGACCGGCAGCAAAAAAACATGCCCACGCTGCGCGTGAGGCATGGCACCCCTTTCGTCACCGACCCCACAAACGAAATGTGTTATGGAACGCCCAAGACGTGAAGAGATCGTCAATTCGCTGACGCATGCATTGGCGACGGCGCTGGCAGCGGCTGCCGGGGTGTGGCTGGTGTTGCAGGTGAATGACAGTGGCAATACGCCGCTGATTTTGGCCTGTGCGCTGTATGGCGTTGGTTTGGTGGGAGTTTTTCTCAGTTCGGCGCTTTCCCATTGCGCGATAACTGACAAGGGCCGGTTACGTTTTCGCCAACTCGATCAGGCGTTTATTTACATCCTGATTGTGGCCACCTATACGCCGTTTTCCATTGTGCATTTGCGCAGTCCCTTCTGGTGGGGCGTGCTCGCACTCATGTGGCTGATCGCGATCGGCGGATTTTTGTCCAAGGTGATGTTTGTGCACCGCGTGGACTCTGCTTCAGTGTTGGGGTACGTGGCATTGGGCTGGATCCCGGCCATGGCGGGATTGCCATTCACTGATTTGGTACCCACAGGAGCCATGTACGGGATCATCGCCGGCGGGGTGCTATACACAACTGGAACCCTGTTTCTGCTCAACGATCGTCGCGTGTGGTACTTTCACGCAATCTGGCACCTGTTTGTCGTTGCCGGCGCTGCAGTCCATTTCTGGACGACCATTGAGTACGTGATCTGAAACAATAGCCCGCTGCAAAACAGCAGCCCGCAGCGCTAGCAAGGGTCTGGTCTTTGATCCCTGGCTGGCGCGGCGGGCTATTGATGCCTGGAATCGGGAATTGACTAACCCGCGCGGTGACCGACCTCGGGTTGCAATTCGCTGCTGGCTCCGCCATCCCGGGTACGGATTCGCAGTGCCACCAGCAAGTTGCGACGCATGTTGCGAAACGGCACCGCGATCACACGATGGGCTCGAATCAGCCATGGCCGCAATTGCTCGATGTCACCATGGAACTGGTCGGGACGATTGACGCGTACATGCTTGGCCAGGTGGTAGTGGTCGCTTTGCTGCAGAAATTTCAGCAACCAGTTCG
>JBPCVB010000288.1:0-3026 GCA_051010855.1 Pirellulaceae bacterium
CGCGGCGGATACCCGTCATAAGTATGTTCACTATCTGAACATGCAGATCGGTGTCGTTGGCGGCCCGAGAGATGACGTCCGGCAACTGCGACAGCACGGCAATCTTCTGCCCGGCATCGCGGTAATCGACCTTACGCAGCTTTTCCGGATTGAACTTGCGTTCCGCATCCGGCGATGGCAAAGCTATCGTAACGTTGACGTTCTCGGCCACCAGCTAGAATCGGGTTCCTCCAATCACGAAGTGCTCGCCGGGCGAAACCAGAAACTCGTCGAGTTCCTTCCCGCGAAAAAACACGGGGTTGGTGGATTCCCCACAACGTTTCACACGCAACCGCCGACCGTCCATCGTCAGCTCGGCATGAACACGGCTGATTTGCTCGTCCCACTCCGCGTTCCAGCCCGCTCCGGTTCGCCCCAGCGTCGTGGATTGACCGGTGAGCAGGGGACGACGCCACCGCTGTTGGGATTCGGAGCCCTGGGCGACCAGATAGAGCATTTGCGGAATGCCGAATTGAGGTTAAACAGAAACGGGCCAGCGTATCGCACGATCCGGTTCGATCAAGAGACGGAGACATTATAGGCGCGGGCCTGGTCAAAGTCGGGAGTCGCTGGGCGGAATGTTACCGGGGGGAGGCACGACATTTGGCGAGTGCAGGGACCGATCGAGCGACTCTGGGGGGATTGCAAACTGAAAAATGCAAATTGCAAACTGAAAAATGCGGTCGACCGTTGAACCTCGGTCTTTTCCTCGCGCCTCTAGCCTCTTCCCTCCAGCCAAATCACAGCCAGATCACAGCCAGGGAAACATTTTGGACATGGCGATCGCGGCGCCAATGATGGCCAGCAGGCCAACCAGAGCAATGGTCTGCAGGCGACCCGAATAGAATCCCTGGGTTTTCTCGTTGGCCTTGAAGTAGCCAAATGCGAGCAGCAGCATGAGGACGCCCGCCAGAAAAACGAGACCGATCTGCATTTGCCGGCTGCGGACCTGTTGTTCGCGCCAGGTCACGGTGGCCCACTTGTGAAACTCGGGATCCAGTTTGAGCTGGGCAACGCAACGGTAGGCGGTTCGCAGGTCATTTTCGCCCTGAGCATCCTCGATACCGGCTGGCTCGACGCCGGTCGTGGGCGACCAGTACAGTTCCTGGCAGTATTCGTGGCCAGGAACCAGCAGGTTGTTGCGAATGTAGTCGAGGTCGATGCCAATGGCATCCGCTGCACCCGGTGAAAACATCTCATCGACCTTGCGATTCACGGTCGCTACGAGGCGTTCTTCCAGATCCGCCTGGGATTCGCGTTGTTGCAACAGCGGATCGGAAACCACGACGATATATTCTGTCTGGCTGTCTAACTCGACGCGCGTGCCGGTCAGGGCCCAGTCAGGCAGAGATTCGGCGCGGACGTACAAATCCGGGTCAGGATTGTGTGTGCGATCGACCTGATTGTCCGACGCTTCTTCCTCAGACTCAGCCGTTTCATTTTGCGTCGCCTGTTCGCCGGCGGGGGCGTCGTCTTGCAGAACGACGGCTTGCTCGTGAGTCGCACCGAACGTCTCCATTGCCATCGAGGAAGCATGTCGCTCACTCTTGATCGCGATCAGCACAACTGTTGCCAACAGCAGCAGGAGAGGCAGGATTCGACAGGGGCCACAATTCATGATTTCAGTCAGTTACAGGTTCGTTGCAAAATCAGGCCGTTTGCGCTCGATGTTGTAATTCCTGTCGTTGTTCTCTGGTCAACCAGGGTGATGCCATCTGGGTGGCAATGGAGATCATGACGGCCACGACAATACTCCACGGCATCGGAAAATGGAAAAACTCGCCGATCAACATGCCCCAGACCAGGCAAAGACCCACGCTCCAGATACTCAGACGGGTGCGACGTACCGGATCGGCCTGTCGCCACCAACGGAGGATCACAAAGAGGCCTGAGAAGAACACGATAAAGCCCAGCATGTTGGGTGCGTTGCCCACCAGAAAGGTCTCATCGGCAAACGGTGACAGATTGGTACTTTCGTACAACGTGTCGCTGGCCCAGTTCAGGTGCAGGTACTGGGCCGTGAAAAACGCGGCCAGCCCGACAACCACACCGGCGGACAGCATCACGAACCGTCGTACGATGGCGTCGCCTTTGCGATGCTCCCACGTCTTGTTCATGATTACCAGGGTCCACGAAGCAACGATGGCTGTCACCACGGACCAGGTGTAGAACGCCCACTGTTCAGGCTGACTCAGTCCCGTGTCATTGGTCACGATCAGCGTAAAGAATGCGAGTACGATGCAAACGATGCTGGCAACGACCAGTGATCCGATCGTTTCGGTGATTCGATCGCTAACGGGTTTGGTTGCCAGGCCCACCGGCAACTGATTCATGCGTTCCGCTCTTGTCACCTTTGGTTTTTTGGTCTTCTCCGGCGAAGGAGTAATCAGCGAGCGGATGGTGAAGTAGATCAGATACAGCATGCCGAGGCCCAGCGACACCGGGAACAGCCACGCTGCATTGACGAGCAGCAGCATTCCCAGTCCGGCCAGTATCAGGATCTTGACCGGCGTCGTCAGATTGGCGGTTGCCCACCAGTCCATGGTTTTGTGCCAGCCACCGTGTACGGCGCGGGCGATCGGTTCGTCAGGGGCCGCGTGTCGTGAGGAAATGACCTCGACGTCGCGGCGCGGCGCAGTGGCGGGACCCGTTGAGATATCGGCTTCCACGACCTGTCGCAATTCGCCGAACTTGATTTCATCATCGCCGGCGTATTGTGTTTGCTCGCCGATAAACATTGGTTGAATTGGTGGTACATCGGCAGCCGGCCGGCTTTCAGCGACCCTGGGCAGCGGCGAGTGACCATTAATCGCGGCCGTCATTTCCGGTACTGAGCGGAATCGCCGCTCCGGGTCCTTGGCCAGTGACTTTCGAATCACACTGGCGTACGGCTCGCGGAGTTCGCCGAGGTTCGGGTCAGCGGTCAGGTGTTTCATAATGATTTCTTGACTGCTTTCTCCTTCATAGGGCACGCCTCCGGTCAGCAT
>JBPCVB010000289.1:0-3977 GCA_051010855.1 Pirellulaceae bacterium
GTCAGCGTCCAGTTCATCGTCACCTGAATGCTGAATTGCAAACTCCTGGAAATAATCCAATGCAAGCTGGAGAAGCTCTTTGCGCAAGGGTGCCATTGTCGGCTCATTCAGCAGCGTTTCCTCGGAAACCTTTATCAAAAAATCGTCTACCGCGTCACGGGCGCGCTGAAAATTCTGCCGAGCCTGTTGTTCGCTGTCCAGAGCCCGTGACAACGCCGCGGCCTTGGTCGCACGTGCCCCGGAAATGTACAAGTTGCTGAAAGCCAATGCCGCGATGACAACCAGGAGGATCGCAATGGCGCTCCACATAACTGCCGGGTTGCGGCGAGTCCACTTGCTGACACGGTGCACCAGTGTGGGTCGTCGGGCCACAATCGGCTTATGATCCAGCCACCGCTGCAGGTCCTCGCCCATGGCCTTGGCAGTGTCATAGCGTTCGCTGGGATTGCGGCTGATCGCCTTGAGGACGATCGTCTCCAGATCGTCGGGGATCGAAGCGTTGACCTTTCGCGGTTGAACCGGCTCCTCAAAAGAAATCTTCCGAATCAGTTCCGCCTTGTCACTGCCCGGCCAAATGGGTTGCAGTGTCAACAACTCGTAAACTGTCGCACCCAGCGAATAAATGTCCGTGCGGTGGTCGATCACCACGCGATTGGCCAGCACCTGTTCGGGACTCATGTACCGCAGCGTGCCCATGACGTCGCCAGTCATCGTCAGACCGGCTCCGGTTTCGATACGGGCCAGGCCAAAGTCGGTTACAAACAGGTTGCCATGCGTATCCAGTAGCAGGTTGCCTGGTTTGACGTCCCGGTGCACGATTCCGTGTTCATGAGCGTGTTGCAACGCATCGGTGACTTGCAAAATCAATCGCACAACGTTGCGAAAATAGGTTTGGTCGGTAATACGTGGCTGCTGGGTGACAGTTTTCCCGGCGGTTTGGGTCTCGGCGTTGGAAAAAGGCCCTTTTTCAATCTGCATGTCTGAAACGACTTCGCTGATCAGTTCACCCGTAATCGATTCCTGGTTTCGCGCACGCTGCCGCAATTCGTGAATCACGGCAGCCAGACTCTGGCCGCGGACCAGTTGCATGGCGTAGAAGTGAATCCCGCGCTCTTCGCCCACTGAATAGACGGATACAATATGGGGATGTTCGAGGGTGGCGATGGCGGCTACTTCGTTTTTGAATCGCTGCAGGGCCTTCGAATCGACCAGAGCCGCAAACGGCAGTACCTTGACCGCCACCCTGCGGTCGATGGTAAGTTGCTGGGCCTCGTACACCACACCCATGCCACCACGGCCCAGTTGACGCAGCAATCGAAAATCGCCCAGAGTCCGTTGTTCAGCCGTTTTTAACCCGTCATCGAAACCCGGATCATCGTCAGACGACAAGTCCAGTGCATTGAGATCTCGCAACATGGGCAAGACGCGACTCAAGCGGTCCCGATACTCGGGATACTCGTCAGCCAATTGATCAAGGTCGATATCTTCCCCCTGCTCCAACTGGCGAAAGATCTCTTCCACCAAATCACCCAGTACCGACTGATCAGTAAGCTGCGTGTTCATGATGATTCCTCTGCGTCGCAATTCATGATCTGGTTCATGCGTTCCAGAGCCCGCCACAGTTTGGATTTGACGGCCGATTCCGAATTCC
Organism: Pirellulaceae bacterium; assembly: GCA_051010855.1. Lineage (GTDB taxonomy): Bacteria > Planctomycetota > Planctomycetia > Pirellulales > Pirellulaceae > CAJQPP01. Next base: position 1,652 of record JBPCVB010000289.1, read on the forward strand.
CCAGCGCTGCAGCAATTTCGCGTGTCGACAATTGCTCGACGTATCGCATCAGCAACAGTTCCCTGTAAGAGTCCGAAACACGGTCCAGGGCCTGTTTCATGCGTTCGTGACGTTCCCTGCGAATCGCCTGGCTCATTGGTGATGTTGCGCTGGTGACCAGCCGGTCAGCCAATTTGGATGCAGAAGCATCAGATACAAACGAGCCGGCGTTGATTTCGCGTACCACTGATCTTTTCTCCGCGCGAATATGCTTGCGGTGGACGTCGATGATGCGATCTTTGGCAATCTGTCGCAGCCAGGGATAAAAGCCACCGGGTTTGTCGTCGGTATAGTCCGGCAAGCGCCTGGCAGCGGCCACGAGGGTTTCCTGCAGCACGTCAGAGGGATCGACACGAGGCGCGACGCGTGGATCGAGAAACACGGCGATCATCCGCTTTAGTCGATCACGGTGACGGGTCAACAATTGACGCTCCGCTGACTTGTCGCCACCGCGGGCCAGCACGACCAATCGATCGGTATCACCGTTGTGCGGGGTTTCTTCTTGCGTCAATCTGGTAGCCTCCATGAAATTACTCCCGCAAAGCGTTGCCAACGCGCTCGGAAATTTTCTTCGGAGATTTCAGAAATCTGAAATAGCAGGTATTTCCACCCGTGATTGTCGCCGAATCAGCCGATAGAGGAAAGCATTTTTGTCGGAATGCGAGATCGTTAATCGCGAGGAAGGGAGTTTTGAAAGTCGTAGTAGATCTTGTTCGCGGCTGCCTTGTTCTGTTTGAAAACGTCGTAAACCACCTTCGGATTGCGAACAAAATACCAGTCGCCAAACTCATCAAATTTGCGGCAGGACGTCAGCATCTTCGCTTTGCGAATGGTGCCGTATTTTTTGCCTGTCGTTTTACCGTGCAGCCTCAGCCGCTTGGCGAAATCAACGTCTTCCACGCAGATCAGCGAATCGTCGAAACCACCGATGGCATCAAAGTCCTTTTTGTAGCACCAAAACAGTCCAGCGCTAAACACGCCATGCCGGGCACAAAATGGCAAGATGACCAAAAAGGTACAGAGGATACCGAGCGAAAATCGCTCCGGCTGGACGCGCACGCCGCCACCGATGTATTTGCCGGTCTCCAGCATGCGGATCACTTCGGGCAACATGTTCGGCGTCATCCAGCTGTCGGCATCGATGGTGACGATGATGTCGCCCTGAGCTGCAGCCGCGCCGGCGTTGCGAATAGTACTGAGCACCCGAGCATCTTCACGGACGATTCGACAACCGGCTTCGGTCGCGATTTCTTCGGTGCGATCAGTACACCGGTTTAGCACCACGATGTGTTCGACATCCGCGGAGACGTTGTCGGCTGATGCCTTTACCGATTCGATGCACTTACTGAGGAACTTTTCTTCGTTATGCGCCGGTGTAATGACCGAGATAATGGAGTCTTGAATGTTCAGCACGTACCTTGGCCTTCGTCACATCCGGTTTAATCAAGCGGCAGGAACCAGTGAATATATCCGCAATTCTCACACACGAGGCAAGTTGCGGTTGGATTGGCCCAGTCAAAGTTGAAGAACGTAGCCACGGCCGTATTTAACTGGGCCTTGCGCTGCCAGAATTTTGTGTGATGACAGATTTCGCAGCGCAACGGTTTGCCGGCAACTTCACGCTGCTCTGCATTTTCCGAACCAAACAAACCCATGATTGTTCTCCAATTATCGTGCAACGGTTGATTACGATGCGGCCGAGCGAACAGTCGGCACCGATGCCTCCAGTTTACCGATTACACGGAAGCTCGCCGCATACCGGTACCGGCCAACATCCAGGAAGCAATCCCGATCCAGGGAAACATGTTCAGCGCATTAAGACGCTGAAACACTCCGACATTGGAAGTCGTTACCAGACCACCGACTCCCATCATGATTACAAAGAAGACCAGCATCAGTACGAAGGTAACCCATAGGTAAATCGTAAGGCCGCGAAACCGACTATCTGAATGCAGTGCCAACGCCAGAAACATCGGCGACAAGTGGATTCCCATTCCCATGCCAAATGCTCCGTGTCGAGGATCCGGCATGGGAAACACACCAGCCATGATCGCCGAAGCCCCGAGCAAAATCACACTGAGACCCAGCAGTGCCGAAAGAGCACGGTTGGAACCCATGGATATCAAGGCACCGTAAAAACCGAATCCGACGACCACGCTGGCCACGCCGGTTATGCTAATTCCGCCGTTGAAGATCATGGGCCCACTGGCTTTGGCGCTGCCCAGTTCTCTGGCATATTGCGTTACGTGACTGTAGCCGGGATAAAACAACGAACTGACGAGGAAGG
>JBPCVB010000290.1:0-4561 GCA_051010855.1 Pirellulaceae bacterium
GCCAAAGAGGGCTGGGCTGCAGCTCAAGGCGGACACTGTGTTGTGGTTCTGTCGACGGAACTAACACCGGAGTTGATCCGCGAAGGGATGGCCCGCGATGTCATCCGACTGGTGCAGGATCGTCGCAAGGAAATGGACCTGCAATTCACTGATCGGATCATTCTCGGGCTGGTGACCGACTCGGCCGAATTGCGGCAAGCGATCGACGAGAATTCAGAATACATCAAGAGCGAGACCCTGGCGGTTGAGTTGTTCCACGAGCCGGTATCCGGCGCGGAGCCAGCGGAACGCGATGTGGCGGACAGCAAACTGGTCATCTACATCATGGTCGGCGACGGGGCAACGGTCTGAGCGCCCGCGAACAGGAAACGCATTCTTTGTCATCCAAATTCAATGTGGCAGTGTTGATCTCCGGAGGTGGGACGACGCTGCGCAATTTGATCGAACGTCAACAGGCGGATGAACTGGACGCCACGATCGCACTGGTGATTTCCAGTAACTCGCAGGCCAAAGGGATCCATTTTGCTGAGACAGCAGGCATCCGGGTCCAGGTATTTGATCACCGCGAATTTACGGACCCCGATTCGATCAGCAATGAAATATTCACGGCTTGCCGCGAGGCCGACATAGAACTTGTCGCTTTGGGCGGATTCCTTCGCAAGCTGAAAATCCCTAACGACTTCGTCAACCGTGTCGTGAACATTCATCCCAGTCTGATACCCGCGTATTGTGGTGCCGGCATGTACGGCATGCGAGTGCACCAGGCCGTGATTGAAAATGGATCTCCAATTACGGGATGCACCGTCCACTTTGTCGACAATCAGTTCGATCACGGACCCATCATAGCGCAGGAAAGCGTTCAGGTGCAAAAGGAAGAATCACCTGAAGAGTTGGCCGCACGGGTGTTCGAGCTGGAATGCGAACTCTATCCGCGTGTTATCAACGCGATTGCCCGCGGCGAAATCCGCGTGGATGGTGACGTTGTGGTTCCACGCGAACCCGGTTAACTCGAACGTTCGCAATTCACGGCAGTCGGAGCTCCAAATCCGGCCGTTTCCCAAGCAAAATTCCGGTACTCCCGGCCTCCGTGACCTACAGTTTGGTAGACAAACTGAGTCAGAAACAGACGGGAGAACTCACATGATTCTGGAAAGTGGCGACGTCATTCTGGTTTGCAATCGACGATTGTTCGACGGTGATGAAGCAAGATATTTTGTCGGTCGCACCATTGCCTGCGAAGGGGCTTTGCTGAAGGCCGAGGGGTATTCGTTCGTCAAGGACTTGTCGAACGGGCACATCGTCAAGAAGGAAGAAAAGAGGACCAAGGTTATTTCGATCTCGTCGGCAGGCTATATCCTGTACCAGCTGCCAGGCGAATTTGATCTGGAAAGCTACGACATTGTCAGCGGGCACGCCGACACGGCACTGGTGGCCGGGGCACAACGCATCATGAACCTCGCTGAGCACACCCATTGTGGCCAGTTCTAGCTCCGCATTTTTTGCATCTCAAAAAGACAAGAGCGGTCGGTTATTCCGGCCGCTCTTTTTTGTTTCCTGTTAGTCCCCGGTATTGCCGGTTTCAGGGAACCCGAAGCGTGAGCGAGGGATCCGTATCTGCAGAAGTCCCTGGCTTACGCTGCGGGTTCTGATCCTGATGAATCCGGGTGGTAACGGTAAAGAATTCAGGATTAATGTCTACTTCGTGGAATATCGGGCATTCAACAGTTGCGGCGCCTGCGTCGTATGGCAAGGCCGGCTGCCGTTATCAGGCCGATCAGGCCGAGGAACCTGGTTCCGGGACCGTACCCGTATTGGTGCGGGTGCCATTGGGAAAGGGGTCGGCGAGTTACCGCCGGGAGGGTGACCTTGTCGTGCGCCGGTTGCACGTTTCAGCTTGAACGCAAAATATTCAACAAGATTCCCGAAGAACCCGGCGGGGAGGGTGACATCATATGAGCCCTGGTCATTCCGTTAAACGGTTCAGCGCTTAAACTTTAGCCCAGAGGCATACGCGCTCAGGCAAGAGTCGCGTACGCTACGGCTGACGGTTAAACACGGTTAAACAAATCTTGCGAAGAAAACCAGGGTCTATTTCGTAATGGACATAGGACTTGTTTTTGTAGGCGTCACTGTTTTCACCTTGATGCTAACGATCGGAGTCAATCAGTCATTTGACCAGCTGACTTCTCTATGGCGCCAGCCAGGAATTCTGATTCGCTCGTTGCTTGCCGTTATTGTATTGGTTCCGGTGGTTGCGCTCATTTTGTTGTGGGTCTTCGACCTTCCGCCCGAAGTCGCGACCGGCCTGGCGGTGCTGGCCGCTGCCCCGGGAGCGCCGCTTACGACCAAACGATCGCAAATGGCGGCTGCAGACGTCGACTACATCACCAGTCTTCAACTTACATTGGCGTTATCGGCCGTTTTCGTTACACCGTGTATCCTTGCCATTTTCTACGCGATTTTTGAGCTCCAAACAGAACGCGTGAACCCGCTGCAGCTGGTTTGGCAGATCGCCAGCGTTACGTTCTTGCCAGTGGTCATTGGCCTGTTGCTTCAGCGCATTGCACCACAGTTCGTTAAAATGATCCGCCAGCCAATCAATGTAATTGCCAACGTGTTGTTTCTACTATTGGTCGTTGCATTGGTCGTTGCGATGGCAGTCTTGCCGGAGGCACGTGCAAAGCTGCTAGTGGGGTGGCCGGCCATCACGGCCATCGTGCTTATGGCTGTCGCGGCCCTGACGATCGGACACCTGCTCGGTGGTCCGCGTCTTGATTACCGCGGAGGTCTTGCAGTGGCATGTATTGCTCGTAATCTCGGACTGGCGGCATATATCGTGGGTTTGGGTGAAAGCAGCGAAGAAATGATCCCTACGCTCCTTGCTTATGCAGTTGTCGGAGCTGCATTGGCAATCCCCTACTCGATCTGGATCAAACGAATCTTGAAAGCTGAAGGGGACAGCGAAAAAAACAAAAGCGAAATACCCGTCGGTAAGAACGAGCAGAAGGGATGACGATGAGTAACGATTCGACCTCAAAAAAAACTTCAGACGAGCTTGCGATGGACCGCACCGACATGGCGGGTGATCGCACGCGCTGGGCGGCTGATCGAACGTTGTGGGCTGCCGATCGCACATTTATCGCCTGGCTGCGGACCTCGCTTTCGATGATCGGCTTCGGCGTCAGCATTGGCAAGGCAGGTGACGTGTTGGAAAGTCAGGGAATCGTAGTCGACTCCTACCACGGCCTGCAAATTACTGGCATCGCATTTATTGTGCTCGCTGTGCTGGGATTGGTTGGCGCATTGGTTCAGGACATGCGGATTGGAAAACGACTTGCAAATCAGGGCTACGCTCGCATTGAGCCCTGGCCGTTGGGACAAGTGATGGGCTTCCTGGTGCTGGGATTCGGTGTCCTGGGCGCCATATTCGTCATCTTGTAAACCGAAACCAATGCGTCAATACGCTCGATTGACTTTTCTGAACGCTCGGATCTTGACGAACCGACTTCGCGAACGGGCGCTGGAAGCGGCCGCCGCACCCATGCCGCCCGTTTTCGAATCGCTCCGTGAAGCGGTGGCACATCATAAAGAAGTTGCAGATTCAGAATAGTCAATAATTCAAGTCAAAAGTCAAATCGTTCAGTCTTGTCTATTTCCAACGATCGTCAAACATTGACGCGGACGACTCTGAATTTCTGGTTAGACCAAAGTCTAATTCGCGTCACATGTTGAAGTCGTCTACAATGCCGTGCGAACAAATCTCATCTTTTGACGGGCAGGGATTGAATGACGCAGTTGAACATCATCCCGGACAATGCGCCTCCCGCCTTTCATTTACTGGCCAAACCAACCGGCGCGATCTGCAACCTTGACTGCGCTTATTGTTTCTTTTTGGACAAGGAACAACTCTATCCCGGCAGCCGTTTTCGGATGTCGGACGAATTGCTGGAGAAATACATTCGGCAATTGATCGAGTCCCACCAAACGGATCAAGTGACCGTTGCCTGGCAGGGTGGCGAGCCGACACTCATGGGCCTCAAGTTCTACCGCAAGGCGATGGCACTGCTGGAGAAATATCGACGGCCCGGTATGACGTTCCTCAACACCATGCAAACCAATGGGACGCTGCTGAATGACGAGTGGTGTGAGCTATTTAAAGAACACAACTTTCTAATTGGGCTCAGCCTCGATGGACCGCGCGAGCTACATGACGTTTATCGGGTCGACAAGCGTGGAAATCCCACGTTTGACAACGTTATGCGCGGCCTGCGATTCTTGCAGAAACACGAAGTCGACTACAACCTGCTGTCCACTGTCAATCGTGTAACGGCGGATTACCCTTTGGAGGTTTATCACTTCCTGCGCGATGAGGCCAAAACCGATTGGATGCAGTTTATCCCTGTCGTTGAGCGGATTAACGACGAAGGACTTACTCTCTACCAGGAAGGAACGAATGTTTCCGACCGGTCGGTCGCGCCAGAACAATTTGGCATTTTTCTAAGCACGATTTTCGACGAATGGGTTCACAACGACGTGGGGAAAATCTACGTCCAAACCTTTG
>JBPCVB010000291.1:0-3680 GCA_051010855.1 Pirellulaceae bacterium
AGTGGCTTGCATCGCCCGCAATGCAGAAAAATTGAAGGAGACGGTGGACGTCATTACGGCAGCAGGTGGCCAGGCGGAGGCCTTCAGCTGCGACGTAACCAATCGGGAATCAGTGGACCAGGTCGTAGACAACGTCGGCGACAACTGGGAGCGACTGGATATTCTGATTAACAACGCCGGGATTACACGTGATACGCTGTTGCCACGCATGGCAGACGACGAATGGGATGACGTCATCAATACGAATTTGCGGGGTGCGTTTTTGTTCTCGCGAGCGGCTTCGCGGCACATGATGCGGGCCCGATATGGACGGATCATCAATATGTCGAGCGTGTCGGGCATCATCGGCAACGCGGGCCAGACCAATTACTCGGCCTCCAAGGCAGGGTTGATTGGAATGACGCGGAGCCTCAGCAAGGAGCTGGCAGGTCGCAAGGTGACGGTCAATGCCGTGGCACCGGGATTTATCGAGAGTGACATGACCAAGGCAATGGGGGAATCGATATTGGGCGAAGTCAAAAAACGCATTCCCGCCAAGCGGCTGGGCGTAGCTGACGACGTGGCCGCCGGTGTGCTGTTTCTCGCAAGTCCTGCTGCCAGTTATATTACGGGACAGTGCCTGATCGTGGATGGCGGGCTAACCGGCTGATTCCTGCGTATAATACCGCTTTTCCCGCTGGCATCATGCCTTGACCTGATTTGCGAGAATCCTCTATCTTGTTGCGATTGCCCGACTTGGTCTCCAATCCGCTATTCTGCCGGAGGGGAGCCGTTTCGCGTCGTCGTGACGGGGAAGCCGCAACCTTGATTTAGGTAACCTTCCCGGTACACATGGACCGGATGAGATTCCGCCAGACCGGGTTCGCAGATAAAACAGAAGTTCTTCAAAGGAGGACGATGACCATGGCGTCCATCGAACAACGTGTCATCGATATCGTCGCCGATCAGCTCGGTGTCGAAAAAGAAAAAATCACTCGCGATTCCAATTTTGTAAACGATCTCGGTGCGGACTCGTTGGATACGGTGGAATTGGTCATGGAGCTGGAGGAAGAGTTCGAGATCAATATCCCGGATGATGCAGCTGACAAGATCCACACCGTCGGCGAGGCCATCACTCATATCGAAACGGCCACGGACGGTGCCACCGCGGCTGGCGACGCAGGCTAGAACCCCCACAACGAGTGTTGACCAATGAAGCGACGCGTCGTCGTTACGGGGCTGGGAATCGTAACTCCGTTGAGCTGCAACGTCGCTGATTGCTGGACGAGAATTGTCGCCGGTGAGAGCGGCATTCACCAGGCAGCCACGCTGGACACAAAACGCATGCGGGTCACGATCGCCGGAGATGTGGGTGACTGGGACCCCTCTGGCTATATCGAGAAGCGGGAAATAAATCGAATCGACCGCTTTACGCAGTTTTCCATTGTGGCGACCGCTGATGCTGTGCGGGATGCGTGCATTGATTTTTCCTCGATCGATCCCTTCCGCTGCGGCGTGATTGTCGGTTCCGGTATTGGGGGCCTGAATACGATCCATACCCAGATGGAAAAGCTGATTCTCAAGGGGCCCGAACGCGTCTCGCCGCTGACCATTCCCAAGTTGATGCTTAATGCTGCCGGTGGCAATCTTTCAATCCGCTATGGCTTGCGGGGTCCAAACTTCTCGGTAGCTACCGCCTGTGCCAGCGCCACCAACGCCATGGGCAGCGCGTTTGAAGTCATTCGCAATGGCGTGATCGATATGTGTGTTACCGGAGGCAGCGAAGCGGCAGTCACGCCCATTTCCCTGAGTGCTTTCGGAAACATGCGCGCCCTGTCAGAACGCAATGACGATCCGGAAAAGGCCAGCCGGCCTTTTGACCGGGATCGTGACGGGTTTGTGTTGTCCGAAGGAGCGGGAACACTGATCTTTGAGGAACTCGAGCATGCTGTCGCCAGGGGTGCCACGATTTACGGCGAGGTCATCGGATATGGCGCCACCGGTGACGCGGGCCACATTACTCAACCGGCCGAAGACGGTGTCGGGGCCGCCAAGGCCATGCAAGCCGCCCTGGATGATGCCGGTATCCGGCCTGAGGAAGTGGATTACATTAACGCCCACGGGACCAGCACGCCGCTGGGGGACAAGGCCGAAACGATCGCCCTCAAATCAGTATTTGGCGATCACGCCTACAAGCTGAGCATCAGCAGCACCAAAAGCCAGATTGGACATTCACTGGGCGCCAGTGGCGGCATCGAAGCCGTCTTCAGTCTGAAGGCGCTTAATGACAACAAGGTACCACCCACCATCAATCTGGATACGCCGGATCCCGACTGCGATCTGGACTACACGCCCAACGTCGCAAAGGATCGTGAACTTAACGTCGCGTTGAGCAACAGTTTCGGGTTTGGCGGGCACAATGCCTGTATCATGTTCCGCAAAGTTGCCGAGTAAGGGTCTCTTTCCTGGGGCCATTTGCTCTGATTCGGTCGGAAACACTGGCGGAGCCAATGGCACCCCGAAACCCCCTTGGCGTGTGCACTGCCTACGCCAGTGCAATTGCGGATCAACCGTGAACGGGCTGCGGCAAGACCGGGCCCCAAATACAATTCCAGGTGTCCACCGAAACAATATCGCGCGTTTTTCGCAGTTGATCGACTTTCGGATCAAGCAGAACTTGAATTTCGCGGGCTGCATCTATGATTCGCCTTCAGTTGGGACCCCTTGGTCGTCGCCGGGCTCACCTGGCGACCTTCTGCGACAGCAACTGGTGTGAGCTGTAACGCAATTCAATCAAAACCCAGCGACTCGCATCGCCTGTAGTCCCGACAACGGCATCGGCGGTTGATGATGCCACTGCGAGTCATTCAAGGCATGGCGCTCCCGCAATGGTCGAGTGCCTTTCACCGCTTGCCGGATGACGTTGTTTCATTTCCGGCGGGCCAACGATGGAGGATTTTCCATGAATATGAATTTGACGGACATCACATTGGTTGTAGATCGAAGCGGATCGATGCAAAGCATCCGCGAGGACGCCGAAGGCGGCGTGAATGCATTTATTGAACGACAGGCCGGCGAGGAAGGAGATGCAGTACTGACGCTGGTCCAGTTTGATACCGAGTACGAATTTCTGACGCGAGGCGAGCCCGTTGTGAAAGTTCAGCCGTTTCGGCTGGTTCCCCGCGGTGCCACCGCGCTGCTGGATGCGGTCGGACGGGCCATTAGTGAAACCGGTGCCCGGATCGCCAGGATGGCTGAGCAGGACCGACCCGGACTGGTCGTTTTCGTCGTGATGACCGACGGCCACGAGAATTCCAGCCGCGAGTTCACCAAGGCCGAGATCAAGAAGATGATCGAGCACCAGCAATCGGTCTATAACTGGCAGTTCACATTCCTCGGTGCTGATCAGGATGCCTTTGACGAGGCAGGCAGCATGGGTATGGCGGCTGACGGCGTCGCCAATTATTCCAGGCACAAGGTGATGGCGGCCTACGCGAATACGGGCGAAAAAGTAGCCCGCATGCGTAGCTCGGCGCGACGCGGCGAGGAAGTGGATAACCGCTTTACCGATGAAGAGCGGGAAGATATGTCATAAAGACAGGATTGATGTGGATTGGTCGGGTCGAGAGACCCGGCCTTTTTTTGCTGGTTTGACTCACGAAGCAGCCTGCGACGAACGAGCGGACGGCACACGGAGTGTG
>JBPCVB010000292.1:0-15474 GCA_051010855.1 Pirellulaceae bacterium
CTGTCTGCCGCACCTGCCTGGTCGGGACCGTTTGGTCGGCTACTGGACCGGTTCATGCTGGAGGGCATTGCCGGCTACGACCGCGATACGCGTCGTCGCCTGGCCATGACGAATCTCACGGGTTACATAGCGGCGCTGATTTCCCTGAGCTACGCGTTGGGATACGCGATCTATGACTTCCATGAACTGAAATGGGTTGCGCTGGTCAATGTGTTGTCAGCATTGATTGCGTTGACGCTCTCCTTCTGGCACCGTTTCAATGCGATCGCTGCCGTTGTTGTTCTGGTCGCCACTGTTTTCGCCGCGTTGATGTACTATGTTTCGGTTCTCGGTCGGGATTCGGGGATACAACTTAATTATCTGACAGTCAGTGCGGTTGCGTTTGTCCTGTTGGGACTGAAAAGATGGCCTCTGATTTTGATAATGGTCGGTACCGGAACCATCCTGACCATTGTCGCGCACTTTGCATTCGTTACCGGGAGTTCGCAACCGGAACTGGACAAGTGGTTTGTCGACGGCCTGTTTGTTCAGTCCGTTTGCTCCTGCATGTTCATCATAGCGGTCGTTGTCTGGTACTCACTTCGGGTCGCCACCGATGCGGAAGAACGCCTGGAACGCCTGTTGCAAAATGTACTGCCGGATCAAATTGTCGATCGCCTCAGGGCCAGTCCGGACTCGCTGATCGCAGACCGCTTTGTTGAGGCGTCGGTATTGTTCGCGGATCTGGGTGAATTCACACCACTGTCGAACCAACTGGCGCCCAAGGAGCTGGTCGAGTTACTCAACGAAATCTTTACCGATTTCGATGAACTCGCGAAATCGCTCAACGTGGAAAAAATCAAGACGATCGGCGACGCCTATATGGCAGTTTGTGGTATCCCGTCGCCGTGTGAAAACCACGAAGCACACCTTGTTGAACTGGCGCTGGGAATGCAGTCATCGATTGAACGGATTTCCAGACAACGCGGAATTGAATTGGGAATTCGCATTGGCGCCGCCTGTGGCCCGATGATTGCCGGAGTCATTGGCAAGGCAAAATTTTCTTACGATGTCTGGGCGCCGGCCGTCAACCTTGCTGCCAGGCTTGAGACATTCGGAGAGATCGGCCGCATCCACGTATCGAGAGAAATGGTAGAAGTGCTCGAAGATCGATTTGAATTTGAACTGGCCTCTCCCCGCGAGATCAAGGGCTTTGGAAATATCGAAACCTGGTTCCTCATCGGGCGAAAGGAATCGTAAGGCAAATTGCTCTTGCTACGTCTTTCCTGGACCGGATTCAACAAAAGCCCCGCAGTTCATCTTTTTTGGTGCCAGGCTGATTATGGGTAATAATAGTGCCGCCCACGGAATTCAGCGAATCACCGAGGCGTTCGCGAGGCTCGACCGCATGGCCCGTGATCATAGAACTCTTACACTGCTGCAGGCCGAAGATTGATGCCAGGGAGTATCCGATGTCAGGACTTCGACTAGCAAGGACACGGTGCCAGATTCGTCACTTGATTTTGGTGTTGGTCTTGATGGCCATGGTTGCCGAAACCGCAGTTGTCACTGGGAACGGACTGCAAGATGAATCCATCGACGGTTTGATTCAAAACGGCGCCATCGACGGGCCCGATCACTGGACCACGCGATACCCGCACTGTTCGTATGACGCGGAAATCGGCCACGAACAAAACGGTTCGTTGCTGGTTGACCACAATGAGCTGGAATCAACGGACTTTGGCAAGGTCCCTTTCAGTTTCTGGTTACAAGAAATTGATGTGCCCGATGATGTTTCCGACAAGTTGAAAATCGAAGCCTGGTTCCGTGCTACGGATTTTCGAGATTTTGCCAATGCCAGGCTATTCGTTTTCTTTTACTCTGAAAATGGTGAGCAAATCGGTGACGAGCGGGGCGGATACGTTCAGGCCGATTGCGACTGGACAAATGTTGCTGTCATTTTTGAACCTCCGGAGAACTGCACCAGCGTGAAGATTCACGTTCATATGCAGGGCCATGGTCGCCTCTGGATTGACGACTTCAAAATTTCGGAAACGACCGAATCCCAACCGTATCTGCCGTTCCCGAGACCCCCGGAAACAGGCTATTGGCAACCGCTACGCAAATCTGCTGAGGATATTCCCTGGCAATTTGACCTCGATGAGGCGCTTGAGCAATCGCAGGAAACCGGCAAGCCAATTCTTGTTTACGTTCGTTCAGTCGAAGCGCGTGATGAGGGCCTGGTATCTGCCCAATCGTCGTTGCAGGCCTCTGGAGTCTGGGCCATGGACGACGGGTTTCAAAAAGATGTGATGTTCCGGGCCGGCCCGCTGTCCGAGCCGCACGTCTCTGCCCTGATCCAGCGCCGATTCGTGCCCGTAATCCTTACGTACCAATTTCCCCGCGACCGCAAGTCGGAAATCGTTCCCACTGTGACCGGAGACGACGCGATAACGCCGGCATTGATCATCCTTGGTGATAGCGGCGAAATAGTCGCGCGAGTTCACAGAATCGGTGTGTATTCCGGCGACCACGTCGACCAGTGGCTGCGTCATGGGCTGAAACGCGCCGCTGCTGCTTCGACGGCAACGGATCCGGGCGATTTGTATCTGGACGGTGAACTGAACCTGATCGTTGAAAACACGAAGGGACAGCAAGACGACCAGTTCCGCCTGTTGCGGGCGCGGGCGCTGACGCGTTTGGGCCGGTTGGCGGAAGCGACGGAGTCAATTGGTGAGCTTGAATTGCCCGCCGTCAGCTTGCAGCGCGCTGTAATTGCCATGCGGGACGGCGAGTGGACTGAAGCCATTAGTCATCTGGATGAGATCGACCTGGAGGAATCGCCCGAGTTGCGTGAAGAAGTGGTTTTTCGACACGGCTGGTGTTTGCACCGCACGGGGTCGCATAGTCGTGCGGCCGAGCTTTGGCATTCCGTTCGCGGCGACACATTGATGGGTCGTAAGGCGCTGGCTTGCCTGACAATGTCGCAGGACCCCAAGTTGTGGATGCTCGGTTCTGAACGGCTTTGGTCGCGTGACAATCCGTTGGCTACAAGTACCGAGGTCGGACAGGCTGGAGAGTTTTTACCCGACGACAGCGTGCGGATCCTGCTCGAGTTGCAAAGAGAAAACGGTTCTTGGGGCTGGAATGAAACAGGCCCGCTTTGGTCGGGCGCCATGACCGCGCTGTCGGCCGAAGCGTTGTGGCGGTGGCAAGCAGGTTTGCCGGAAGACCTTCGTTCGCGGTCCCTTGAGGCTCAGAAGCGGGCCATTGCCTATCTCGAGAGCATCCTGACTCACGCCTCCCGCATTGACACCTTCAATTTTCCCTACATGCTCGATCATTTCTTGCGCACCGATAATCGCGAACCCGCTCAAAAGATGGTCGATCACCTGGTATCCATGCAGACCGAGTCGGGGGCATGGACCTATCGCCACGACTGCGTCACTTCGTTCAATACAGCCGATGTACTTGTAGCACTTTCCCGGGCCAGGACGGCAGGACTTGATGTCCCTGACGAATCGATCGAACGGGGAGCCGAGGCACTGTACGCAATGCGGTCCACGTTTTCCAAGAACAATTTTCCCTACTCACCCAGTCGCAACTTCATCAACCTGTCGAAATCCGATCCGCATGGCTCGATTGCGCGCGATCCGATGTGCGAATATGCCTTGCTGCTGGCAGACAATGGCGATGAAGAGCTATACGCGGCTGCCCTGAAACGATTTATTCAACACGAGAGCATGCTGCGTGAACCGACGAAACAGTATTCGGGCTACTTCAACGACAACGCCCATGGCAGCTACTTCTTTTTCTACGGCCACTTCAACGCGCTACAGGCGGCGGAACTCGCATCACCAGAGTTGCGAACCGAAGTGGAAGAAGCGGTGCTGCGGGCAATTTTGTCAGCTCGTGAACAAGACGGCAGTTCGATCGACAACTTTATGTACGGTCGCGCCTACGGAACCGCGGTCACTCTTGTCATCACCGGCAGACTTCGTGACACACCGGTCGATGCCGAACGTGAACAACAGCCGGACGAAAAAGACTAGCTGCAATTCACGCTCGACGAGTCCGGCAACCAGAGAGAGATTTTAAGCTGCAAGAAAACTGTATGACCAGCAAACCACTGTTAGCGAAGAGGCACGACTCGCGATCTGCAGTCAGGAATTTGCAGAAGGAAAAATCCGTCCGGTAACCATTACAGGGCCGCGGTGGCTCGGGGAGAAGTGCGATGAGTCGATCCGTCCGGTTTGATCGGCGGCAATTCGTCAATTCAGTGGCTGCGTCTGGTGTGGCAGTCGGCCTGGGTGATCTTGCATTCCTTTCCCGTTTGCCGCCCGTATCGCGTAAGGAACAGGAACTGGATCAGGCAGCCGTGAAATTTGACTCGGGCATTGAGCCCCTTGTCCAATTGATCGAAACCACGGAACGGGACCGTTTGCTGGAAGAAGTTGCCGCCAGGATTCACAAAGGCACAAGTTACCGCGAAGTCCTGACGGCGTTGCTGCTGGCAGGTATTCGAAACATTCCGCCACGCCCCGACGTGGGCTGGAAATTTCATGCGGTGTTGTGCATCAACTCGGCCCATCTGGCGAGTCTGTCGTCACCCCCCGAAGATCGATGGTTGCCGATTTTTTACGCCATCGATTTCTTTAAGGGACAACAGCTTTACGATGAGCGGGAAAGCGACTGGTCGTTGAGCCAGGTCAGCGAAAGCGAAGTACCCCCTGCGCACAGATCTCGCGAAGCATTTGACGACGCCATGGAAAACTGGCAAGACGCGGCCGCAGACGCAGCAACCGCTGCATTGGTCCGCGCGGCCGGTGCAGCCGAAGTGTTTGAACGATTTACGTACTACGGGATGAGGGACTTTCGCAATATCGGGCATAAGGAAATTTATCTGGCCAACAGCTGGCGCACGCTACAGTGCATTGGCTGGCAGAGGTACGCTGAGCCGGTGATGCGATCTCTGACCTATGCCTTGCTCAATCACCATGACGAACCCAATCCGTCCGAAAGTGATCTGGAATTCGACCGGCCATGGCGCTCCAGTCTGCTGCATGTCGACAACATCCGCGATGATTGGCGAACTGGAGACATCAGTTCCGAAGCCACCAGCGAACTGTTATCGACCATGCGTTCAGGTTCGTGGTCCGAGGCCAATGAGCAAGTTGTCGATCTGTTAAACAACCGGGTCTCGCCACAATCCATACAGGACGCGTTGTTTATTGGTTCCATGGAAATATTGATGCGTCAACCCAACATCTACGCGTTGCATGCGGTGACAGCTACCAACGCCATGGCCTACGCCTTTCGAACAACGGGCAATGATCGAACTCGTCGTTTGTTGTTGTTGCAAAACGCAGCCTTCTTGCCCCAGTTCCGCGACCACATTGCCGAAATTGGCGAGCGCAACGAGAACCGCGTCGACGAATTGAAATCCAACACTGTTGCCACTCGCGGCGAGCCAGCGCTGGAGGAAATATTTGGTGAAGTGGACGGCAGTCCGTACGCCGCTGCCGAATTGGCGCTGAATTATCTCGATCAGGATGGCCAGACGCCGGAAGAATTCATGAACGCCGCGCGCCGCCTGATCTTCATCAAGACACAAAACTCGCACGATTACAAATTCAGTTCCGCCGTCATGGAAGACTACTATCAAATCTCGCCGGAGTGGCGAAACCGCTATTTGGCCTCCAGTGTGCATTACCTGCGTGGCACGGCCGCCAAAGACAATCAACTTGTCCAACGCACCCGTGCTGCCCTGGATGGCTAGAACAGGAAATGCGCACATGAAAACGATTGGCATCGTCGTCCACAGTGCCGAGGGTGGTGCACTGTGTTTTTTGACTGCTTGCCGGGAAGGTATCCGTCAACTCGGTGACGACATGCATCCGACGATCGCGTTGAGCGCGCTTCCAATGGGATTGAGCATGCCCGGCTGGCGGAGCAATGACTATTCCGCCGTAGGAAAACATCTGGCCCGTGGCGTTCAGCAAGTTGCGGATGCTGGTGCCGATTTCTATATTTGTCCGGACAATACGGCGCACATCGTTCTGGAACAGATTGCGGCGGACTTGCCGCTGCCAGGTTTGCACATCGCCGAAGTGGTTTGCCGCGAAATCGTTGCCAACGGTTGGCAGCGGATCGGTCTGCTTGGTACACGTTGGACGATGACCGGACCCGTGTATGCCAAAGCGATGGAGGAGGCAGGCTTGCAGCGACTTATTCCGGATGAACACACACGCGAACAGTTGAACGAGGCGATCTTCGAGAAACTGTGTCAGGGGATTTTTGACAAACCAACGACCAACTTGTTCATATCCGCAATCGATGATCTGAAGTCCCGAGGCGCAGAATGCGTGATTCTCGGCTGCACCGAGATTCCCTTGATTGTGGCACCGGAAAAATCCTCGCTGCCGGTCCTCGACTCCACGCGTCTGTTGGCGAGATACGCCGTGGATCTGGCCCTGAATGATCGACCTGTCGCGACCCAATCCGGTTGGCTAAAGCCATCGGAACCCGTGGAAAGGACAAGAATTGAAAACTAACTGTCATTCAAAAGAGTAAGATACGGGTGCGTTCGTTAACCCAACCCAATTTGGTGATAAAGATATGACAGATCAAGAACCACAACTCGTCACGCTTACCGGTGATGACGGAAGCGAGATCGAGTGTCAGTTGCTTGACATTATCTCATTCGAAGACCGCGAATACGCCGTGCTGCTTGCCGATGACGGCGTCATCATCATGGGGATGGTCGAATCTTCCGACGGCAGTCATTTTCAAACGATTGAAGACGATGAGGAATTCGAACGAGTCGCCGCATACGTACGTGAGTTGGCCGAAACTCAAAGCGAGAATTAAACAACGCGCGCGAGCATTAACCTGCTACTTTTTTCGTTTTTTCTTCTTTCCCCGGGCGACCTCTTTGGCAAGCCCTTTGAATTTTGGCTCCCAGAATCGTCGAAACGGAGCCAGCCACTGGTCGATGTCTTCCAGACCCGATGGATCCAGTTTGTAGATGCGACGCGCGCCATCGATGGTCACTGTAGCAAATCCATTCTCTCGCAAAACCTTGAGCTGCTGCGAGATAGCCGACTGGGTAATGTCAAACTCGGCTCCCACATGCTCAACGATCTCGCCGGACGACAAGGCCTGTTCGGAAAGGCATTCGATAATCCGGCGACGGACTGGATCGCCAAGAATTGTAAAAGCACTCATTGCATCGTGCTCGCTGGTTTTTTCACGTTTCTATTGTTCGCCGCTCTATTGTTCGCCGCAATAGGCTTTTGCCGTTTGTTCAGCCATGGCCAGCGCGATGTCACGGGCCTCGCCCGAATCCATGTGCGCTTCAGCCCAGGCCTTGGCGCATTTACGCATAAACGCTTTCCCATCCTCCGACGCCATCCACGCGTGGCTTTCCGTTTGGTCAACCGCATCGCCAGTGTCCAGGTGCAGGCCCAATCCAAGGAACCCCAGATCCCACCCCAGGCCCGTTGCACCGGGGCCGAACTGTTTCCAAAAAGTCTCGCTGGCTTCATCCCTCGACATGATGTGCTCAAGCGTCAGCCGAGTTCCGTCGGTGGCCGGTTCCAGTCGTACGTTCACCCAACTGACGTTGCCTCCGTATTCCCAAGTGACGTCCAGAGCCTCGGGCGGATCGCAGCGCGTGATTTTACCCCCGGCATTTCCTTCCAGTTGATACCGGCCATCGACTTGCAAATCGCCGGTAATCGGCAGGAACCAGCGCGGAATCCTCTCCACGTTGGTCAACGCGTCCCACAAATCTGCAGGTGCGGCGTCGTAGGTCCGGGCGCCGCTGACGATACGAGCCGCCTGGCCATCATGCTCGGCCTCGCTGACCACTCGATACTCAATTCCCAATGCATTGCTGTAGTCCATATTCAACCGCTTCATAAAAGACCAAAAAGCTACCTTGTTTCAGTATTAGCTTATATTAGCCTGATCTAATATTCAAGTCAACCCGGTCAGGCTAACAGAAACAGGTTGACGTGACTCGAAGCCAAGAACGTCAAAGTGTGGAAAGTCCCGTGGCGGGTGCGTTGACGAGTGGTTCCGCGGGCGTGTGCTCTCGATGACGCAGCGTGCTCGTATCGTTCCACCCGACAAGAAATGTTCATACCCGCGCGTTATGACGCAGGTTTCAAACAAACCAACGGTCAGTTGCCTGTCCAACACGCGGATTCAAATTTGTTGCACCGTGATCGATCAGTCAGTTGATACTTAAACAACCCGCGATTCTTTCAACGAAATCGTTGTTCCAGAACCCCGTGTGGACTAGAAAGTAAAATACGGGTGGCAAGCTTTATCCTTTTCCTGGAAGGAAACAGATCATGAGACTCAATAAGCTTTCGGCAATTCCTCTGGCCCTGATGATTGGCGTTTCGGTCAGCTTTGCTCAAGAGACCGAGACCGGGAATGACCAGGAAGAGTTCGCCGAAGTGGCAAAGATGCTGCATGGCGTCTGGGCGGGTGATGCTGACGAGACCGCTGAGGAAATCAAGAAAATGGAAGATGCTGGATTGGATGAGGACACGATCGAGTCGCTGCTGGATCGGGTCCGATCGATCGAACTCGAGTTTAAGGATGGGACCTTTGCCGTGCTGATTGGTGACCAGACCATGTCCGGTGAATGGAGTGTTACGGCGGCAGCGGAAAAGGACGACATCCAGACGCTGACCATTCGGATCATGCCCGAGGACGCGGAGGGAGTTCAAAAAAACTTTGAAGTCTGGCTCACAACCGGATCACAGATCAAGATGATTGATCTCGACGAAGAAGGACCTCCATTCGTGATGGGCCGCAAGACCCTGAGAAGCAACGACCAGTGACTTGTCGGTCGGCTTGCCCCTGTGCGGCTGGGTGCCACTGCTGGCTTGTCCAGCAGTGCCGCGGTCTCCACCACGCATGGGCCACCGGCCGCCGGTGATCGTTCGACGGTCGGTAATCAAAAGTGTAGAATTCGGGTCCAATCTCGAACGACTCCAAATTTATTTTTGCAAGATCATCAATTATGCAGGTAATCATCAACAGCGATAATCAAGTCGACTTAAACGACGACTTGATCCAGCAGTGGCAGGGCGAGATCAGCGATTCGTTGCAACGATTCAGCCACTGGGTCACGCGAGTGGAAGTCCATTTAACGGATGAAAACAGCAACTCCAAGAGCGGCGTCAGCGACATTCGCTGCCTGCTCGAAGCCCGCCCGGCCGACAAGCAACCC
Source organism: Pirellulaceae bacterium (assembly GCA_051010855.1). Classification (GTDB taxonomy): domain Bacteria; phylum Planctomycetota; class Planctomycetia; order Pirellulales; family Pirellulaceae; genus CAJQPP01. Next base: position 9,230 of record JBPCVB010000292.1, read on the forward strand.
GTGAGTGTCGAGGTGCGAGGCCCCTCTGCTGAACATGCCCTGGCCGACGGTATTCAAACGCTGACTCGTCGACTGGGCACCATCGTTGACAAGGCCCGCACGCAACAACGCAAGGCAAATTAGCTTGCCTTGAACCGGTGGCACCCGGTAAACGTGGTCAAATGGCGATTGTTGCGCGAAGTGACGATCAATCTCGACAATCGTCGCCGGCACAGTCACGATGGCCACCATCTTGACCGCAACCACCAGATGACCAGCAGGGTATGACCAGGTCAGAATCCCAACCGCTTGAGTTTCGCATTCACGGCATGGATTGCGCAGAGGAAATAGCGATCCTCAAGCGTGAATTAGGGCCACTGGTCGAATCAGAAGATCGCCTTTCGTTTGATATTCTGAATGCAAAGCTGGTCGTGCAGCCCGGCCAGCCGGATATTCCCGCAACCGCCATTATTGATGTGGTAAATCGAACGGGGATGAAGGCTGATGTCTGGCGAGGCGACGAAACAGGCCAGAAAGAAACAGGATTCCGGGAGCGGTACGGGCGGGCAATACTCACTGCGGCCAGCGGCATTTGCGGGGCATTCGGATTCGCGACACATGTTTGGATTGCAGGTGGCTTGCTACCCGCGTTGGGATCGGAGGGCATGGGCGTCGCCCACACCGTTCCTCCGGTGGCCATTGCCTTATACGTCGCAGCCATCGTGTGCGGCATCTGGCTGGTGTTTCCCAAAGCCTGGCGATCTGCGATCAGCTTGCGGCCAGACATGAACCTGTTGATGACAATCGCGGTCATGGGGGCCGCAGCAATCGGCGAGTGGTTCGAGGCGGCCACGGTTGCCTTTTTGTTTTCCGTTTCATTGTTGCTGGAATCCTGGAGCGTTGGCCGGGCCCGACGTGCCATTGCTGCGTTGATGGACTTGGCACCGCCTGTGGCTCGTTTGCGTTCGGTGGACGGGACCCCAATAGAGGTCAGACCTGAAGAAGTCACGGTGGGTGACGTTCTGGTCGTTCGCCCGGCTGAAAGGATTCCGCTTGATGGAAAAGTCATCGAAGGAATCAGTGGCGTCAACCAGGCTCCAATCACGGGCGAAAGCGTTCCGGTTGAAAAGCAAGCAGGTTCCGAAGTTTTTGCCGGCACCATTAACGGTGACGGTATTCTGGAGGTGGAGTGTACAAAACTGGCCAGCGATACGACGCTGGCCAGCATTATTCGAATGGTAGGCGAAGCTCAATCGCGCCGAGCACCATCGGAAAAATGGGTTGAGAAATTCGCTCGCATGTACACGCCCTTGGTCATGGCCCTGGCCCTTGCGGTCCTGCTCATTCCGCCTGTGTTTTTCGGCGGTCAATGGTCGGACTGGCTCTATCGTTCCCTGGTGTTGCTGGTCATTGCATGCCCTTGCGCCCTGGTAATATCGACTCCTGTCAGTGTGGTCGCTGGCCTGGCGGCAGCCGCGCGCAATGGTGTCCTGATCAAGGGAGGCGTTTTCATCGAAGCTCCTGCAAGGTTAAATGCGATTGCGTTGGACAAAACAGGGACGTTAACCGAGGGCAAGCCAGCGGTGATCGAAGTCGTTCCCTTGAACGGTCATGACGACGTCGAACTGTTGGAACGCGTTGCTGCGCTTGAATCGCACAGTAATCACCCGCTGGCGAATGCAATTCTTGCGGAAGCCAGGCGAAGAGGCATTGCGATTCCGCAAGCCGACGAGTTTGAGATTCTTCCAGGCAAGGGTGCGACGGGCACATTTAATGGCAAGCCGTATTGGGTCGGTTCGCATCGCTATCTGCAGGAGCGAGGGCAGGAAACGCCAGAGGTGCACACGCAGCTTGAATCCATGCAAGAGGCTGGCCGTTCAGTCGTCGTGGTCGGTAACGATAGTCACGTTTGCGGATACATCACTTTGGCGGACAGGCTGCGGCCTGCAGCCACGGCGACCATTAGCCAATTGCGAGATGCAGGGGTTAAACGTCTTGTTATGCTGACTGGCGACAACCAGGGTACAGCCGACGCAATAGCGGCAGAGGCGGGAATAGACGAAGTTCGCGCCGAATTACTCCCTGCCGACAAGGTCGAAGCCGTCGAGTTCCTGGTTGAAAAATACGGACGAGTTGCGATGGTCGGTGACGGCGTGAACGATGCGCCGGCATTGGGGCGCGCTACTTTGGGCATCGCAATGGGTGCGGCCGGCAGCGACACAGCGATAGAAACCGCCGACATCGCTCTGATGTCCGATGACCTCTCCAGGTTACCCTGGTTGATTCATCATTCGCGTCGCACTGTTTCCATCATTCGTCAAAACATTTTCTTTTCGCTGGCGGTCAAGGTCTTCTTCTTTGTTCTCACATTCGCCGGATTCGCATCCCTCTGGGCCGCCATCGCCGCCGATATGGGTGCGTCGTTACTTGTGATATTCAACGGACTGCGATTGCTTCGGTAAGTGTTTCAGGAGCGATGACAAAGGCAGTTAGGGGGTGTATTTATGAGTAGAAGAGCGAGGCCCTCGCTATGTATCGCACGAAGTGCGATCTTCAGACCACGCGATATGCGCCAAAATAGCGTGCCACGCGACTTGCGCGTCTGCGTATTTTGCACCAGCTCCAGGTATTCATGAGCGGAACCACGTAAGCGATTAGGGGCTCGGTTACGCACTCGATAACTGGTTTTCCAGAGTATCCCGTGGGCGAGCCGATATAATCGTGGCTGTTGGAATGTGTTTAATAGCAACACCCATGACCGACGTCACGCGTATTCTTTCTGAAATCGAGGCTGGCGATCCATCAGCGTCGGAGAAATTGTTACCACTTGTTTACGACGAGCTGCGCACACTCGCCGCGCAACGGCTGGGTCGTGAACAGCCCGGTCAAACACTTCAGCCCACCGACCTGGTGCATGAAGCCTATTTACGACTGGTTGACGTCAAGCACGCACAGCTTTGGAACAGTCGGGGACACTTTTTTGGGGCGGCGGCCGAAGCAATGCGAAGAATCCTCGTTGAGGTCGCACGTCAAAAACAGCAACTAAAAAGAAGTGGCGGCAGGCGACGCGTTGAGCTGGACCAGGCCGCTCCCGTCACCAACGCTTCACCAGAACAATTGCTGGAACTGGACGACGCTCTAAGCCGTCTGGAGGAAGACGATCCCACGGCTGCGCAGGTCTTCAAACTACAGTATTTTGCCGGACTGTCGGTGGAACAGGCCGCCGAAGCCCTGAAGGTCTCGCGGGCTACCGCGTATCGACACTGGACGTTCGCACGAGCCTGGCTGCAGTCTCAATTTGGCAAATAATTCTGCCGCCGAAAAAAAATACGGTTCGATCGTGAGACGAACGGGGTCCATACCTCGCACTGTATCTGGAGCCAAATTGCAGAGGGCACGTCATGAATCCGGAACTAAAACAAGTCAAAGCGATATTTCTTGAGGCTTTGGAAAAACAGGACCCTGACAACCGCAGCCAATTCCTCGATTCCGCCTGCGGCGATGACCCGGAACTGCGGGGTCGGGTTGAAGCGCTTCTAAAGGCTCATGCCAGCGACGAAAGTCTGCTGGACAAGGGCGCTTTCGCGCCCGCTGCAACCATTGATTCGCAAGTCAGCGAAAGTCCGGGCACGCAGTTGGGGCCATACAAATTGCTGCAGCCAATTGGTGAAGGCGGCATGGGCGTGGTCTATTTGGCAGAGCAGAGCGAACCGGTCGCGCGACGAGTGGCATTAAAGATCATCAAACCGGGGATGGACACGCGTCAGGTGATCGCCCGCTTTGAGGCCGAAGAACAAGCCCTTGCCATAATGGACCATCCCAACATTGCCAAAGTCCTGGACGCAGGCAGCACCGATGGTGGGCGACCCTACTTTGCCATGGAACTGGTCAAGGGTGTCCCAATTACCAAATATTGCGACGAACACCATCTGACTCCAAAACAGCGTTTGGATCTGTTCACGCAAGTCTGCCAGGCTGTGCAACACGCACATCAAAAGGGCATCATCCATCGCGACCTGAAACCATCCAACGTGCTGGTGGCCGAGTACGACGACCAGCCGGTTCCCAAGATCATCGATTTTGGCGTAGCCAAGGCGCTGGACAAACGCCTGACCGACAAGACAATGTTCACCGAGCTGGGTCAAGTGGTGGGCACGCTGGAATACATGAGCCCCGAGCAGGCTAAAGTCAACCAGCTGGACATCGACACGCGTAGTGACATCTATTCACTGGGTGTATTGCTTTACGAGTTGTTGACGGGTTCAACTCCATTCACCAAACAGCGTTTACGTTCGGCGGCAATAGATGAAGTGATGCGGATCATCCGCGAAGAGGAACCCCCCAAGCCGAGCACGCGTCTGAGCACGATCGAATCGTTGCCATCGGTAGCTGCCAACCGCAGCATGGAACCGCAAAAACTCGGCATGTTGGTACGCGGAGATCTGGACTGGATCGTGATGAAGGCCCTGGAAAAGGACCGCGCGCGGCGTTACGAGACGGCCAGCAGTTTCGCTGAGGACATTCGTCGTTATCTGGACGAGGAACCAGTGCTGGCTTGTCCGCCATCGGCCCGTTACAAGTTTCGTAAATTCGCGCGGCGTAACAAATTTGTGCTTGCCGCCGGTTCGCTGATCGCGGCCGCCATCGTGCTGGGATTATTTGGCACCACCTGGCAAATGCTGCGGGCTATGCGCGCCGAACAATTGGCCGTGCAGGAAGCGGACGAGGCGCGCACGCAGGCAGCCATTGCCGTTGCTGTCAATGACTTCATCAACGACGATTTGCTGGGCCAGGCGAATCCCTTGCAAGAACCGGATCCTGACCTCAAGGTGCGGACCGTGGTCGATCGCGCCGCACAAACAATCGGCGACCGATTCGAGGATCAACCGCTAGTCAAAGCCTCAATTCACTTCACACTGAGTAGAACCCTTTGCGCGATCGGACTATACAACGAAGCGGAACGACACAGCGAGCAGAATCTACAGTTGTGCGCGCACCATCGTGGAGCGGAGCATCGCGACACGCTTCGCGCAAAAACCGAATGCGCCCTTGTTTTCTGGCGCCAAGGCCGCTACGCCGAAGCGGAAAAACTCCACATCGAGGTGCTGGAGATCAGGAAGCGCTTGCTTGATCCAGCACACCCTGATGTGCTGCGTAGCATGGCCAACCTGGCCAATACAATCTGGAGGCAGGGGCGCCATGCTGAGGCTGAGCAGATGTACCGCACCATATTGAAGAGCGATCGTCTAGATTCGAACGCGACAGTGATCAACTTGGCGAACGTGATCAGGGATCAAGGCCGTGTGGCCGAGGCGTTGAAGATGTACCGCGATGTGTTGGCGATTCAGCGCAATACCGGTGGTACAAGACGCCCTAATACTCTCTTGACCATGAACAACCTGGCCAACACGTATCTTGACCTGGGCCGTATTGCTGAAGCGGAGACGTTGATCAGCGAGGCGATGGAAATCATGAAGGACGTTCTGGCTCCTGAACACAACACCACGCTCCTCTTAATGAAGGCTCAGGCCAGGGTGTTCAGGACTCAAGGCCGCTATGCTGAGGCGCTCGAGATTGTCGACGATGTCCTGAAAATTCAGCAGCGCACTCTACGTGCTGATCATCCGGACATTTTCAGCACCATGTTGGAACGGGCGTCATTGTTTTCCGATCAAAACCTCTTTGAAGAAGCCGTCGACGCCAACCAGAAGATAATCAACCTGAATCCGGATTACTTCAAGGCTTACTACAACCTCGGCAACGCCCTCGTGGCCAAGGGGCAATTGGACATTGCAATCGAAGCCTACCATCGAGCCATCGAAATAAAGCCGGACCTTGTCCCAGTCTACTTAAACCTGGGCAACGCCCTCAATAGTAAGGGACAATTGGACGCTGCAATCGAAGCCTACCAAAAGGCCATCGAACTAAAGCCGGATGATGAAAGAGCCCACTTCAACTTGGGCCACGCCCTCCATAGGAAGGGGCGGTTGGACGATGCCATCGCTGCCTACTACGAAGCTATAAATCTAAAGCCGGATTATTTTGGAGCCTATTTCAACCTGGGCACTGCCCACCAGAGCAAGGGGCAGCTCGACGCTGCCATCGCTGCCTACCTTGAGGCCAACGAACTAAGGGATAACGCTACCGTCTACTTCAAGCTTGGCAACGCGCTCGAGAGCAAGGGGCAACTGGACGCTGCAGTCGAAGCGTACGAAAGAGCCATCGAACTCGATCCGGATGATGCAGGAGTCCACAACAACCTGGGC
>JBPCVB010000293.1:0-3524 GCA_051010855.1 Pirellulaceae bacterium
GTCTGAGGGTCGACGATGGCAGCAAACACGTCGGTGACAGGCTTGTTGATGCGGGTTTGTACGGTGTAGTTGTTGGCGGTCATGGTCCTCACTGGTTTCTCCCTTTTTTACACTTGTAAATCGCCCAAAACATGTTATAAAAATATAACATAATAAAAAGGGTGAGACTGTCAATCAGTTGTCCCTGGAAATCTCAAAAATAGGTGGGTGCTCGACATGGCCAAGGCCACCCGATCACGCAAGCAATCCTCGTCTCGCAGGAAATCGCCCACACGAAAGCGAACGGATGCTCTGGATCCGGTTTTCAAGGCACTGGCCAATGCGGATCGCCGGGCGATTTTGGACCTGATTCGAGAAGCTCCGCTGACAACGGGCGGTATTTGCGAGCAACTCGACTGGCTGGATCGATGCACGGTCATGTTACATCTGCGGACGCTGGAACAGGCCGATCTGGTCATCGCCAAACGCGAGGGTCGTTGTCGCTGGAATTATCTGAATTGCGAACCGATCCAGCGGGCATATCGCCGCTGGATTCGCGACTATGCCGAGCCGGCCGCTGGTTTGCTGAGCGATCTCAAGCAACAGCTGGAATCCAGCTAGGCGATGTGCGTGCTCGCACGTTTCGTCCCGGCACGTCACAAGCAACCAGTCGGATTCAGTCGCGAATTGAGGACTGGCATCGATTTCCGCATTCCGGCACACTGCGTGCATCGTCAGTCGATAATGCAAGATGACCATCCAATTCGCCGCTCGTCCTGGGTAACACGAAGATCCTTTATCGGGTCAACTGCTGCCGCCTGCTCAGCGTTGCTGCTCACGGATACGGTTGGCGCTAACACTGCCAATAGCACTGCGCAGTTCCATGAAAACCAGTGGCTACGCCTGCGCGATGGCCGGCTCCTCGGGTTCGCCACATATGGAGACCCCTCTGCCTGGCCCGTGCTGTACTTTCACGGCATTCCGACTTCTCGCATTGAGGCTCGCCATTACGCGGCGGCGGCCATGCGACACGGTTGCCAGCTCATCGCGATCGACCGGCCGGGCATTGGTGTATCCTCGTTCCAATGCGGACGCACCATTGTTCACTGGCTCAACGACGTCCTTGAATTTATCGATTCACCCGCCCTGCCTGCGAACTTGCATCTCGGTCAATTCTCCATTGCAACGTTTTCGTCCGGCGCGGCCTATACGCTGTTATGTGCGGCGCGATTGCCTCAGGACCGGGTTCGTTCGGTGGCGGTCGTTTCCGGCATTGCGCCACTGGAACAATTGCACCGTTACGGGGGCCAGGCTCAAAAGTTTTTTAATCTGGCCGCTCGACGCCCCAACATGGCCCGAGTCGCGTATAACTTCAGCTCGAGACGCATAAATCGCCGACCGCACCAGATGTTGCGTATGGCATCCCGGTTTTTTAGCCGCTCTGACGCCCGGATCTTCAATGACCCGCGCACCAACCGGGTTCTCATCGACTCCTATGGCCAATGCGTACGACAAGGTCCGGCAGGTGTAATTCACGACATGTCGTTGCTATCCAGGCCATGGGGATTCTCATTGCGCGAAGTCAACCGCAAAGTGTCGCTCTGGTATGGAGCGTGTGACATCACGACCCCGGCCAATTCAATGGGTGAATGTCTGAATCGAACCCTGCCCAATTCGCATCTCAATGTTTTCGCTGGTGAGGGACATCTTTCGATGTATGACAGCGTCAACGATCAGATCTTTGGCCAGTTGGTCGCTGATATTGGCTGATGAACGCTGGCAACTGTGCGGGGCCGCACGCCAAGCGGAATTATCGAAGCATTGTTATGCGGCAAGAACCGGTTGGTTCGCCGGGGCACGTCGTTTGCAAGCCGAGCTAATGTCTTTTTACAACCTGGAGGCCAGACATGAAAATCTCGTTGATCGTTGCTACATTTGTCGTTTCGTTGTTGCTCGGTGGTTTACTTGTAGTTCCAGCGGGATTTGCCCAGCCCCAGGAAGAGGATCAGACCGAGAAGATCAGGTCCGAGGCCCGGCAGATGTTCATGCGTGGCAAGCTGATGAACAACCAGAATATCGTCGAAGGCCTGTCCCTGAAAAACTTCGATTTGATTCAGGAAGGTGCCACGGCGGTGGTGGGTCTGGTTAAGGGCCAGCATTGGTTCGTGTTGGATACGCCTGAATACCGGCGGTATAGCGAGGACATGACGATGGCAGCCCAGCGGCTGCATGACGCGGCAAAAGACGGCAATATCGAGGCAGCGGCCCTAAGGTACTTCGACCTGACGTTGACCTGCATCGATTGCCATCTGTATCTCGAAACCGTCGGGTACTAGTGCCCACGGCCTGTGACCGATTGGCTGCTTGCTCGGCCGCATTGCGGGCAGCCATTCTCCAAATTGAACGATTCAGGTAAAATCGACGTAGTACCCTGCGTCGCCGCCGCACGTTCTGTTTGCGAGGAAGATCCCATGCGTTTATCCGTAAGTCTGGTTTTGATCGCCGTATTCTCGTGGTTTTCCGCGATTCCCACGGCTCAAGGTCAACTAATCCGAATTAATCCCAACGGATTTGGAGGCGTGAACATTCGCGCTCCGTTCGTACGGATTAACACCACACCCTACGGACCTTCGCACGTGCGAGCACCGTTCGTGAACGTCAATCCGGGGGCTCCCTATTACACCCCTCAACCGTATTACCAACCGCAGCCGGTACCTTATGGCAGTGCTACTCCGGGATATGCTCCCGGACCGGCTCCCGGATACGCTCCTGGACAGGTCATGTATGAATCGCAGGTGCCGGGATCAGCCGTGACACCTGGAATCTCAACAGACATTGCTCCGGCAACTCCTGCGAGCAACGGAATTAACAGGCCGTCATCGCCGCCGTCCAATCAGCCTGCTGAATCAACGCGACCGATGATTCCCCGCGCCAATCCGCCTGCCGAGACCCGACGACCTGTGACGCCGATCGAAGCCGGAGACGCTGACACGCCTGCTCCCGCGCCGGCACCCGAAATGGCAGCTCCGGAACTTAAGTCCGTTCTGGAACCCCAGCTGTTATCGGACCAGCAAGCCGAGGACCTGCGTAGCCGCCTGATTGCCAGTACACGCGACCTGGATCAATCATTGTCGGTCTATTCCAACGCCCAGGCCTGGCAGGAACATTTGAGACTTCCCCAGTTCCTGCTCGATGCATCGACACCTTTGAAAGAACTGCAGTTGAATGACGAGCAGGTGGTCGAGTTGGAGAAGATCGTTACCCGCTTTGATCGAACGAGTGAGCGGGCCGATTTGAATCTGGTTAACCAGTTCGACAGCTTTCGGCGGGTCAATCAGCAGCTGAGACAGTTGTCCCAGTATCTGAATGAAACTTTGCAGATCTCCTCGGAAGAACTGCCCGTTCCCGCTCCGGATTCTGACGACAACTAGTTCCGCCCGTTCCGCGTTCGCGCAATTTTGCTTAAATCGTGCTTGAATACCAGCTAATTCATCCAACGATTTTGAGTGTGCTGGCCGCGGCCGGCCATCATGGCAGGATTCTGA
>JBPCVB010000294.1:0-2876 GCA_051010855.1 Pirellulaceae bacterium
GTGTTCAGCCGTTCGTGCTCGTGCTCGTACTCGAGCTCGAAATTGGATGAATTCGACATCGAGTCTTCCTCATTACCTTTCGATTACGATTTCGAGCACCGTCGCTTAACGCGACTGAGCACGAGCACTAGTACGAAAAAGTGAAGCGTCTATTGCTCTCGTAATTGACCGTACTATTGTGCGGCTGGCCGTTTGTAGACGATGAACGGGCTGAGTTCTCCGACGCGGTCGTACAACCGTCGCCCGGCGTCGTTGAAGTGCTGGGTCTGCCAATAAACATTGGGGTGACCGGCAGCGTCGGCAGCAGCATAAACGGCTTCGATCAACGCGCGACCGATACTCTTTCCTCGCACTTGTGGGTCGACGAACAGGTCCTGCAAGTAGCAATTATTGCGGATGCTCCAGCAACTGCGGTGAAAAAGGTAGTGGACCAGGCCGACGGGCCGGCCGTCCAGTTCGGCGATCAAACCGTGAAACTCGTGCTCGCCGCCGGACAGCAGACGCTGGAACGTCGATTGGTAGACCTCTTCCGGCAATTCGGTTTCGTAATATTCGAGGTAGTCGGTCCACAGCCTCCGCCAGTTGGCTTCGTCGGAGACTTGCAGCGGACGAATCGTCAAGCTCATTTGGTTCTTGCCGTTGTTCGAATAGTCGAGTTGCGTGATAAACTGCCAATGTAAAAGAAGTCGATTGTGAGTGGCAGCTATTTTTTTCAATGAGAGTCAAGTGATTCATTGTGATCAGGAACTGGCCCGGCGTCTGGAACGTGCCGAAGGACTTGCTAATGCCGAGTTTGTAACGGCCCGCGCCACGGCATTCCCGGACGTCGGCTGTGATTGGACAGAAATTAACAGTGCCCTGGCCATGTTTGATGGAGCCGGCTCGCCCTGCAGTCAAACCTTTGGACTTGGACTGGACGGGGAGGTTGCGAACGCCGATCTGGATCAACTGGAAGCATTCTTCCACGAACGCGGCTGTGATGTTTGTCATGAAGTCTGTTCCCTGGTCGATCCGTCCGTTCCGCCGCTGCTGAGCCAGCGTGGATACCAGCCGGTTGAAATGTCGAGCGTGCTGATTCAACCGCTGGATGCGAAACGGCAATCTTCATCGCTCGGCGATGCAATCCGCGTACGCGAGATCAACCCGGATGAGCATGGTCTGTGGGCCGGTACGGCCGCCGCCGGTTGGAAAGATGTAGCTCCAGGACTGGAGGAGTACATGTTGGGTCTGGCGTTAGTGAATCCATGCCGCGCACAAACCCATTGCCTGATTGCCGAAAAACAGGACGAAGCAATTGCGGCCGGCGCAATTTGCCTGATCGAGAATGTGGGATTGCTGGCCGGCGCCTGCACCATTCCCGCATGTCGTCGGCAGGGTGCGCAACTGGCCTTGCTGGAACGCCGGTTGCAACTGGCTGCGGAGCACAGTTGTGATCTGGCGATGATGGTGGCCGCCCCCGGCAGCAACTCGCAGCGTAACGCCGAACGACAGGGTTTTCGCGTTGCCTACACGCGAACCAAATGGCAGTTGCCAATTTGACTGTTCGTCAGGCGCGCACCGCTGCAGCGAACGAGTCCGTGATATGCGTTGCGCAGTTAACATCAGGCCGGGTCGTTTTTGTTTAGACTAACCCTGCCAAGCCCGGAATTGTGGAGTGAACATGTTGAAGCGTATCGTCTTGTTGAAACAAATCGCCCTGGCAACCTGCCTGTTGTTGGTGCCCGTAAATGCACAGGCCGAAATAACACAGTCGGCGGCCGATGGTTTTCAGATCGTCGTCAAGCAAACGACTTCACTGAATCCGGGTGCCGCCTATCGCGTGATGATCGAGGACTTTGCCAACTGGTACGATGCCAGTCATTCGTACAGTGGCGTCGCCGAAAACCTGTCGCTCGACATTGCGCAGCATTGCATGCTGGAACGGTTGCCCGGCGGCGGGTTTGTCCGGCACATGGAAATCGTTTATCAGCAACCGGGCCAGGTCTTTCGTATGACGGGTGGATTGGGTCCGTTGCAGGAAATGGGGATCAACGGAGCATTGACCTTCTCGTTTAATGAGGTCGAAGGCGGAACGGAAATCACACTGACTTACAATGTGACAGGATCATCGTTTCAGCAACTGGACAAAATTGCTGTGCCTGTTGATGGCGTTCTGGAAGCACAGCTGGAGCGGCTAAAAAACTATTGCGATGAAAAAGGGTAAGTGATTTGCTGAGCGAACCCGGAATGGATCCGGTGTACGACAGGTTGGCCGGCAGGTGAACTAGGGTTCACGTACAAAAAGTTCCCTCACGGCCGGCTTGGTAACCTTGCCCATGGCGTTGCGGGGCAGGCTGCTGACCGCTTTCCAGTTTTTGGGAATCTTGTACTTCGACAGTCGTTGCTCGCTCCAGCTGCGCAGGTGGTCCGCGTCCATTTCTGAGTGCCCCTCCATGACGACTGCTACGGCGACGGCCTCGCCCCAGGTGTCATCAGGGATTCCGACCACAGCGCATTGGCTGATGTCGGGCTGATCGAGCAACACGGCCTCAATCTCCAAAGCCGACAATTTGTATCCACCGCTTTTGATGATATCGACCGATTGACGGCCCATGATCTGATAGTAACCGTCCGGCAAGACAGCAATGTCGCCCGTTCGAAACCAGTCTTCGTCAAAGACTTCTGCTGTTGCGTCGGGTCGTTGCCAGTATTCGCTGAACAGGCAAGTGCCACGCACCTGAATCTGACCGGGCTGACCTTCGTTAGTCACGACCTGTCCCGAATCCGACATGAGTCGAAGGTCCACGCCTGGCAGCGGCTGGCCAACGGTGCCGGGGCGGCGCTCGCCTTCGTAGGGATTGGAAAGTGCCATGCCGATTTCGGTCATGCCATAACGT
>JBPCVB010000295.1:0-4302 GCA_051010855.1 Pirellulaceae bacterium
GAACTGGACGCGGTATTGGCAGCCGATATCAGCCCCGACCACTCGCTGGTAGCGATGGGTGGTTCGGGCCGGGTCGTCAACGTGTATTCCACGGCAACGGGCGAAATCAAATTCACATTGAGGAAACACACCGATTGGGTCACGTCGTTGGCGTTCAGTACCGACGGAGTCTTGCTGGCCACCGGAGATCGGAACGGCGGGCTGCATGTATGGGAATCGTGGACTGGCCGCGAATACCTGACGCTCAAGGGTCATACGGAATCAGTCAACTCGATTAGCTGGAGAGCCGATTCGAATGTCGTCGCGTCCGGCAGCAAGGACACGTCCATCCGATTGTGGGAAATGAACAACGGATCACAAATCAAGACGTGGAATGCGCACGGTGGCGGCACTTCAGCGATCGCATTCACCAGAGATGGTCGCATCCTTTCGACGGGCACCGACCGCAATACAAAATTGTGGGGGCAGGATGGCGCCGAGCAAAAGGCGTTTGCGGCCTTTGGTGACATCGCCTTGTCAGCCGCATTCTGCGACGAAACCGGACGCGCCTTCGCCGGCGACTACACCGGTGAAATTCGTGTCTGGAATAGCGAAGACGGAAACCTGCTGGGCACACTGACACCCAATCCGCAACCGATTGCCCTGCGACTGGAATCCGCGCGAACCCGCTTGGCAGCCGACGGGGTCAAACTCGCACCTCTTCAGGCTACATTGCAACAGGCCACCGACGCGGTGGCAACGGTACAGACAAGTCTTGATGCAGCGATTTCAACTCGCGCAACTGCCCAGGCTGACTTCGATCAATTACAGGCTGCCATGATCACAGCCAACGAAAAGGTCACCGCTGAACAGGCTCAACTGGACATTTGCCAGCAGGAACTGGCAGACTTCAATGATGCTCGCCCATTGCTCGCTGAGGCACTGCAGAAAATGACAGAAGCGATCGAAAAGTTGCCCGAGGATGCGAGTCTGCAACAACAGGTCGATTCGCTGACGGAAAAGCTCAAGTCGTTGGACGAGCAAATGAGCGCGACGCAGGAGCGAATCACGCAACTGCAAACAACGATCACCGAATCGACTTCGCAAGTCTCGGCAACTGATGACAAAATGAAACAGGCCACAGAGTCGCTTGATTCGGCCAAGGCAGCCGTCACCGACCTTGAGGGACAGCTGGCACCTCTGATTGTGACCCGCGATGCTGCCGAAGCGGAATTTCAGGCAGTAGAAAACGCTGCATCGCAGGCACAAACCGATGTCGACCGCTGGCAAGGCGAACTGGATTTCATCCAGCAACTTGAGCAACTGGCCCAGCGGCTGACGGCGGCCCAGGGCGTGGTCAGTGAGCGTCAGGAGGTATTGGACGAGGCCAATCAGCAGCTGCAATCTGCCCAATCCGGCGTCGATGCGGCCAATCAGTCCGTCGAAGAAGCCACAAAATCGGTGGCCGAAATTGAGGCCGAGATTCGCTCCGCCAGGAACATAGACCAGTAGCTCGTCGCAAAACAACTTTTCGTGGCCGGCTCTCGGAATTAACATATGTGCCGGGTTTGTTGCCTGCCTCAATCCATCACTTATCAATTTTTTGCTCAATCGAGCTCGCGGAGTCGCACTATGAGTTACGGACACCGACAGGAACAGCAACGAAAGCAAAAACGACGCCCCAGCGGTTTGAGCCTGAGACTGATCATCGCTCTGGGAATCGTCTTGTTTTCTGTCATCACGTACTATGCCAAAACCGACGAAAACCCAATCACCGGTGAACAACAACGTGTAGGCCTGACCGAAGAACAGGAAATCAAGCTGGGATTGCGCGCCCGTTCCGACATGGCAGCCCAGCACGGCGGCGCGCATCATGACCCGGAAGCCCGGCGTTACGTGGATCGGATCGGCTCGAAGCTTGTCAATGTTCTGAATCAGCAACTGGCCGCCAAAGGCAAATCGATTGGCTATCCATTTGAATTTCATCTGCTCGCCGATCGACGCACGATCAATGCGTTCGCCCTGCCTGGCGGCCAGGTCTTTATCACTTTTGCGCTTTACAACAAAATGGAAACCGAAGGCCAATTGGCAGGTGTGCTAGGGCATGAAATTGGACATGTTATTCACCGCCACGGTGCTGAACGGATGGCTTCGCAAAAGATGTGGTCGGGAATCGCAGGCGCTGCAGGAGTTGCCGGAGGAGACATCAACTCAGCCCGTATGGCCCAGATGGTCGCCAACTTCACGATGATGCAATACGGTCGACAGGACGAACTGGAATCCGACCGTTGGGGCGTACAATTGATGACGCAGGCAGGATACGATCCCAACGCCATGCTGGGTGTTATGGATATTTTGGAAAAATACGCAGGCGGCGGAGGCCAGCCGGAAATGTTGAGTACCCACCCGCTACCCAAAAACCGCAAGGCTTACATTGAGCGCATCATAAAAGAACAGTTTCCCAATGGCCTGCCACCGGGACTCAAGGAATAGCTGCTAGCTGACTCGTGCTACCATTGTCGATGTCTCTGGACGCTGCCGGCTGGCCCAACTAACCTGCCGCTCCACCTGAATCGCCTGCTTTTACGTACGCAGGCTGCCCGCCTTCGGAAGGATCTTCAAATGGATTTGAAGCTCGTGCGCAGTTTAATCTTTGTGGGAGTGGTCATGCTGGCCCCCGCTGTTGTTGCCCAGGAATTTCGAATTGAGACTGAGGTTTATCGCGACGGCGAATCGGAACCGATTGCAGAAAATTTAACTTTGTTCTCCGGCAATCTGATTTTTGACTTCTTGTTGGCCGCGGACCGGACGCGATTCCCGGAAGAAATCGTTGTCTATCAATCGAATGAAAAACGCTTTGTATTGCTGAACACGGCTCGACAAATCAAGACGGAGATCATTGAGGGCGAGGTCCTGAAAATCCTTGCTGCCTTGCAAAGCTCCAGCATGGCCAGCGGTGAGAACGAGTTTCTGTTTCATCCCAACTTCCGCGAACACTACGATGTGTCCAGCGGCTGGTTGACCATGGAGAGTCCCCAGTTGACTTACCGCACCCGCGGTGACCGACCCACGTCCAACCAGTTACACCGGATTTACGAATTCCTTGATCAATTCTCGCGATTGAACGCCACGGACCCGCGCCGCATGCCGCCGTTTGCTCGCTTGAAACTGAATGCGGCAATAAAGAAGTATGGATTCATACCCGAAGAAGTCGAAGTCACCCTGATTCCACAACTGGACCCGCCTGCAGAACCTATCCAGTTGAGGTCCAGGCATTCGTTGATGTGGGAGTTGTCCGACAAGGACCAGCAACGCATCGAGTCTGCCAAGCGTTACTGGATGGACTTTCGCAGGGTATCTCTGGCTGAATTTCGCGGCTTGGAACAAACTGCTGACGCTTCCAGCGAAGATACAAAACACAAATAAAGAATGGGAACTTTGTTACGGCGATAAGTCGTCTGAGCAGTTGCACGGAATGTCGGTGCATGTCGTATTGCTACGGTGCGCAGACATCCATAACCGGTCTGACGGCGAATTTGGGGGCAAGTTAGTCGGCATTAGCTGATTGGTGATATTTCCCGGAATCCAGTAAACCAGGATATTGGGTGGAAATATTGGCCCTCGTCGTGCGAAAAGGCTAGAATAGAGGTTGATTTCGCGGCAATCGTATTGCGCTCGCGCAATGCCAGCTGAACGATTGAGGTATCAGATTGTGAAATCTGAGGCTTGCAGGAGATGCCCCATACCAACCTTGTTCACGAAAGGAAAAGCGGACCGAATTGTTAAGGGATTTACGATTCTGGTTCAACAGGAGCGTTTCATTTAGGGAAGACGGCTGGTCCACCCTTTCCTTACCAGCCAAGGCGGAGGCAATCGTGCTTGTAATCAAACAAAAAGGCTCCGGCAGCGTGCTGATGGAATTGGCTGTCGACTCACCCAGAGGGGTGCAGTTGTCCGGTGCCAACCTGAGCGGCGCTGATTTATCAGGGCTGGACTTCTCCGGAGCAATGTTCAAGGCCTGTAACTTCACCGATGCTGATTGTCGGTTTGCCCAGTTTACAAGCGCCAAGTTCCAGAATTGTGTGGCCAAGCGAGCAAATTTTGCAGAAGCGGACATGCGTGGTGCAGATCTTTCGGATGCGGTGCTGGACGGTGCCGTCCTGTTGTCGATCAACGGAGAAAAGATCCTGTTGCGTCACTGCCGGGCCAACGGTGCAGATTTCTCGGGAGCCAACCTCAGCGGTTCCGATTGCAGCTTTGCAGAACTCCGCGGAATCTTCACGGCTTCCAACCTGAGCAATTCGAATCTGTACAGTGCTGACT
>JBPCVB010000296.1:0-3031 GCA_051010855.1 Pirellulaceae bacterium
GAGATATGTGTCTCGCGCGTGCTTGGGCGGATCAGGCGCCGGGTCATCGGGTGGCGGGTCCGAAACCGTAATTGAGAGCCGCAGATCCCCGGACTTGGGTGGCCAACCGTCGTCAGTCGCCCGGATAACGAAGCGATGTGAGCCAATTTCCAGGGGCGGCGACGTAAAGGTTGCCTCCGTGGCACCTTCCTCAAAGTTCAGTTTTGCTTCCGGATTTTCCGGATCGACCAGTTCCCAATTGAATCGCTGATCCCTGTCCGGATTGCTGATCTCGAGAGCCACGCTGATCGGCTGCCCCGGCCCGTAGTCCACCTTGGCGCCGGCCACTTTCTGTACGGCAGGTTCCGTATTGGGTGGGCCGAACAAATTGCGACGCGAAACGATTCGATGATATTCATCCATTGACCGCAACATGTCATCGCGTTCTTCCGGGGAGAAGCCGTTGCTATCCGGCGCGTTAGGCAAACAGGCGACTTCGATCGTCATACTCAGCTCGAGCAACCCCGTAGGAGTGCGACGACTTGCGGCGCCAGTCATCTGCGGAACCACGGTAAACGACAACACGCGATGCAGAACCCTGGTATGATTCAGGCGGTAAAGCAGATCCGTCATTTGTCTCGGCGATCCGACACCCAACAGCTTGAACTCGACGTTGTTGAGTACGATGTCGCGTCCGACCGTTTGAACTCCCCGATTTGTATTACGGACGTCCACGCTTTGCAGCTTGATGTCGTCACGTGCCAGATTCGTCAGCCACAACTGGTATTGCAGGATTGATTCGTCAAGTGACTCGGAGGGAAGGCTTGCGGATCGATACATGGTTTGTCGCATCTGCGCCCACTGCCCGATTTGTTTCTTGCGCTCCAGCGATTCCTTTTCGTTTTGTAGATCTTCAATCAACCTGGTTTTTTCAGCCAGTTGGCCCCCAACAGAAAACACGAGAAACATCACCAGCGCGATTGGCAGCAACGCGGCAACCGCGATGGCCATCAGTCGTTCTCGTTGTGACAGGTTCTTGAACATTGCTATTGGCCTGAATCGCCCGTATTCGAAACGGAAGTGGTTTGGTCAGGCAACGCCTCCGCCGGGGCTACGGGTTTTTGGGCGGCGGCCGGATTAAGCGGAACGGGAGTGTACGGTGATTCCAGACGTGTGCTGAACTCCCAGTCGAATCCGCGTTCACGCGTTTCCTGCAAACCGGTGGGCGAGAACACTTTGTAAGGTCGCTCGCGCAGGTTGGCGGTAACCTCTTCAAAAGGACGGTCGTTGCTGAGGAAGCCCTTCAGTTCGGCTGCCGCATGGGCCGGTGACGCATAGAACGTCGCTGAACTGACACGCAAATGATCCGGATCGGGCAGGCGTTGACTCAGTTGATACAACTCTTCGAGCCAGTCCACCGATTGCTCCTTCCAGCGATCAACGATCCCTACCCGCTCGGTGAGGTCATCCGTGTTCTCTGTTTCTACCCGCAAGTTGGCGTTGATGGTCTCAAGCCGCGCGATCTCGGCATTCTTCGTGCGGAACATCCACCAAATGGACACAAGGCCTATCAGGACAACAGCAGCCGCAATGCCGCCGTAGAGCGTCAATCGCTGGCGATCGACTTGTTGCTCGGGACGTTTGCGCGGATTGAGGAAATCCAGAACGTGTGAATCGTTGGTCGACGAGGGTAACAGGCTACCCAGCAACGAGGCAAACCCGTTAATTCGATCCGGTTGCTGAAATCGACTGCTGGTGGTGACCGCGTCAAACGGCTGGAAAAAGCTGGTTTCGATCTGAAAAGCCGATGACAAATCGTCACCGAGCTGCCGATGCTCTTCGGCGGAACTGCAAACAACGATTTCTGCAATCTCCCGGGCACCGGACTGACCCTGAGCCGAGGCGATGGTGCGTTTGATTTCACCTGGCAGCCAGGCGTCGAATTGCTCGTCCGTGTAGGTTTCCGGAACACGCACCGTCCGCGTCATCAGGATGTAATCGTTGTCGACGACCGAAATGTCTGCTTGTCGACCCAATGGCTCCAGCACGACGCGGCAATGGGGGCTGGGTCGGCTGTTGCGCAGCAATTCCACTGCGGAGAACGGGCGAACCACAATATGTCTGAGCTTGAGTCCGGCCTTTTCCACGGTATCGCGAATGCGCTGTACCTTGTCGCCGGGAATTGCGGCAGCCAGGACAACTGCCTTGTCGCCGGCATCGGGAAGCGGCAGATAATCCAGCAGCCAGTCGTCGGTGAATGACGTGAAGTGATTTCGGGCCTGAAAGCGGACCAGATCAGGCAGCTCATCCGGTGGCACCGGGGGCAATTCAAATTGCCGCATTTCCAGGTCGCCACGCGGCACAATGACGGTGGCTTCGCCCTTGTGCACACCTACCCTTTCCAGGATGGCTCGCAACTTGTCGCCAAGTTTGGCGGTCGACAATTCGTCATCGGCATCGGGCAACTCGACGGCCAGTGCATGGTCGAACAAGATGCGACCAGTGCCGCGAGTCGCAGTTGCTACAGCAATGCGAATCCAGTTCTTGTCCCAATTGAGTGCAACGATAGCCATAAATCAGATAGTGGTTAGCCGACGGAAATTGACAAGGGGAAGGTTACTGGCGGAGGTCCGTGCCAAGTGTGTCGATCGTGTATCCACCAGGCAAATGACTTTTGTCACGCCAGAAAAGTATTCGTGGTATCGGCTCTGTTTTATCAAGGATAACCTCGGCCCGGCTGGTCGCGACACTGTCATCAAAATATCCGACGATTTCGCCCCGATAAACGTCACCACCGCAACAAATAAACGGCAACATCGCTTTCATCGTGGGCAAATCAACGATCGGAGGTGCCTCCACGAGAATCCAGGTTTCATAAGCCCGATTGACGTCCATCAGGTCGGTTTCATCCAGTTCGTATTCACGACGGCGAATAAGGTCATCCAGAACTTCCTGGGTCATTCCGGGAATGCTTTCCAGAATCCGTCGCGGGGCCTGCATGATGTTGATGCGGCCAGGGATATTGTCACCGTCGACCGTGGTCAAGTTGCCC
>JBPCVB010000297.1:0-4432 GCA_051010855.1 Pirellulaceae bacterium
GATCTGACCGTCAATCTCGCCAAGGGCACGACCGTTGACGAAATCAACTCGGCTATGGAGGCGGCAGCGTCTGGTCCCATGCATGGCATCCTGTTTTATGCCACCGATCCCCTGGTCTCATCCGATATCGTCGGTGATCCGCACAGTTCGATTTTCCTTGCAGATTTCACGCAGTCGATTGGCGACGACGGGAAAATGGCCAAGGTGGTCAGCTGGTACGACAACGAATGGGGTTACAGTTGCCGTACGGCGGATCTCGTGGCAAAGCTGGGCGCGTGGCTGTAGGCCACGTCGGGCAAGCGAGGAAGTTGTCCCGGGGTGAACCTGGATTCGCGTTTAAAGAATGCGCACCTTGCCACAGCAAGTGCACTGCTTGGGCAGGAAAAACCAGGCGAATCCCAGTGTTGCTACCATTAACATGCTGTAGGTCACCGAGTTTAGCTTAAGCGCAACGTGACGTTCTTTGCGCCAACAGGCGCTACAATACTTGACCATTGACTCAAAAACTCTTGGCGAACTACCAATCGGATGCAAGCCTCTCGTCACGTTTGGGATGAACCGGCCTCAAAGACAAACGTACGCAGGGAGGATGTACTTAAATTGCTGTATCGGCGATTTCCACAGGGGCAAATTTGCTATTGCCGGCGTTTGTAACGGGATCGTTGGCAAACGGTTTGGAAGAAGCCGGTATCGCTGATCGCAGGCGTTACAGTTATCGTGCGGTCTGTACGAGAATTGCGGGCGCGGCTAAAAAAAGCGTATTACGACGCAGGTCTTTCCCGACCCGTACAGATTACGAATCTGACAGCTGCAATTTGCAGCCATCCGCGTCGACGCGAACCAGGGTAACAAGCGTCGAGAAAATCGGTTCCGCAGAATCGCGGGGTGCGCTGGCGTCCTCGACGACCACCCGATAATCGGCCGAGGTTCGGCCCGTTCGCTCGCGAAAGGCCTCGAATTGCAGGATGACGCCTTGCCGCACCGTTCTGCGAAACTCGACCTTGTCCATGGCGATTGTGACGAAGTTGCAGGCTGGGAAATCCAGGGTGGCGGCAATCCAGGCATACTCATCGACCCACTTCAGCAGGTATCCGCCGAACAGAAATCCGTACTGATTCAGGAACTCGGGCAGGACAAGTTTATGGTTTGTCATAAAAAATCGGCAGTAGGTCAGATGGGCAGTTCGATATTGATAAAACGTCGTCCCGCGACGCCGTGGCTTTGAGACATTCGTCAAAGGACGGAATCCACGGCCTTAACGACGCCTAAATGCGGGGCTTTGGACAGATTCAAGCCCTGTACGTATATTGAATGATGACCCAATTGCAGCGATTCTTCGCTTTTTCCAGCCAAGGCAGACCCCGATCGTGAAATCCGTCGAACAGCTCCTGCATCCTTATTCGCCACCCGAAACCACACTGGTGGAACGACTTAGATACTGGCGGTCCGCCCTGCCAGAAAAGGTGGTTTACCGATTTTTGGGTGACGGCATCAATGAAACTGACACCGTCACTTTTTCCCAGCTGGATGAACGGGCACGGGCCTGTGCCGCCAAGCTGATTTCGATGGGTCTGCGGGGCCAGCGCGCGCTGCTTATGTACCCATCGGGCATCGAGTTCATCGTGGCCTTTTTTGGTTGTCAGTACGCCGGCGTGACCGCTGTGCCTGCCTACCCACCCCGCCGCAATCGCAACATGGGCCGTATCACCACGATCGCCGATGATGCCCAGACCTCAATTGCGCTTACGACGCGCGAAGTCATTGATCGGCGGAACTTGATGAACATCGAAGTCGGCGTATTGAAAGATCAAACGTGGCTGGCGACCGAAGAGATCCCCATCGAACTGGCAGGCGACTGGGTCGAACCGGATTTAGGACTCGATGAACTGGCAATCATTCAGTACACGTCGGGATCCACGGGATCACCAAAAGGCGTCATGTTGTCGCACGACAACGTGATCGCAAATCTGAGATACATTACGTGGGGATTCCAGATCCGTTCCTCGGATCACGGTGTGTGCTGGTTGCCCGTATACCACGACATGGGATTGATCGGCGGTCTGCTCAGTTCCTTTTTTTGTGGCGAGCCGCAGACACTCATGTCGCCGGTTCATTTTTTGTCGCGACCAATTCGTTGGCTGCAGGCGATCTCAAGAGACCGAGTCACGGTAAGCGGCGGTCCCAACTTTGCCTATGCCCTGTGCTGCGATCGCATCACGGAGGAAGAATGCGAAGGGCTCGATCTGTCTTCATGGCGGGTAGCGTTTAACGGTGCCGAGCCGATTCGCAGCGACATTCTGGAGCGTTTTACCAGCAAATTTGAACCATACGGTTTTCGGCATGAGGCTCACTACGCGTGCTACGGTATGGCGGAAACCACATTGATCGTAACGGGCAGCCGACCTGACGACATTCCTGTCGTCGGCCAATTCGATGCCGAGCAGCTGTCCTATCATCGCGTCAAACCAGTCACTGGGTCGGGCAAATCTGTCAAGCAGATGATCGGCTGTGGCCGGCCGTTTTTGGATGAGGAAGTCGTCATTGTGCACCCGGAATCATGCCGTGCGCTGAGTGAGGACAAGATTGGTGAGATCTGGGTCCGCAGTGGCAGTGTGGGTCAGGGCTATTGGAAGAAACCGGAAGAAACCGCCGAGACTTTTCACGCGGAACTCGCCCATCAACCTGGCAAGCACTGGTTGCGGACTGGAGACCTCGGTTTCCTGCACGAGGGAGAGTTGTATGTCGCCGGTCGATTGAAGGACATGATCATTGTTCGCGGAGTCAACCGTTATCCGCAGGACATCGAGGCAACTGCCGAAGCGGCCAGCCCGCGTTTGCGGGTAGGTGGTTCGGCCGCGTTCGCCGTTGATCGCTGGGATCGCGAGCAGCTGGTTCTGATTTGTGAAGTCGATCGGGCTCGTGATACGGATTGGGATGAAGTACTGCAAAACGTGCGATCGGCAGTCATTGCAGACCACGATTTGCCACCAGATGAAATCGTGCTGGTGCGCAACGGCTCGACACCCAAAACTTCCAGTGGCAAGGTACAACGACATGCCTGCCGTGAGAAATATCTGGATCAGGATTTGCTGGTGGTCGCGCGATGGGCACTCGAACCAGACGAGGCCGTTGCCGACGGCCACCCGACAGCCGATGAGGTTGTTGTCGACGAAACCAGTTTGAGTCCGGAAATTGTGGATACCGTTTGTCATTTTGTACGTGTTGTCGCCCGCGAGCGGGCACGTGACCTGACACCCGAAACCAATATTGTGGTGGATCTGGGACTCGATTCCCTTGAGCGGCTGCAAATCGCCAATTCGCTGGAACAGCATTTTGGCGGACGATTTCCGGATGAAGTGCTGCAGGAAATCGAAACCATCAACGAGGTCGCCTCGGCTGTCGAACAACACATTGGCCTGCAACGCAATGGTGCACCTGCAGCGGAATCGCCCCAGCCTGAACCGCGCCGCAAAAGATTCGAGGGCGAAGTTCCGGAACAATACTATCGCCTGGAACAGATGCCGGAATACATCCGCTTTGCCCGTTTGCGGTCGATGATGGAAAGCAGCGGGGTCCGCAATCCGTTTTTTAGCGTGCATGAGGGCTGCATAACCGATACCACGCAAATCGAAGGCCGGGAACTGATCTCCTGGTCCAGCTACAACTACCTCAGCATGTCAGGCGATCCGGAAGTCAATCAAACCGCGATCGACGCCATTAGTCAGTTTGGGACCAGCGTCTCCGCCAGCCGTCTGGTGTCCGGCGAGAAGACCATTCACCGCGAATTGGAACATGAACTTGCGAATTTCCTCGGTGTCGAGGACATCATTACGTTTGCCGGTGGTCATGCAACGAATGAATCGGTAATCGGTCATATGGTAGGGCCCGGGGACCTGATCATTCATGACGAATTGGCGCATAACAGCATTATCCAGGGTGCTGAAATGTCCGGGGCTCGACGACGTCCTTTCGCCCACAACGACTGGCAGGAACTGGACAACATCCTCAAGGAAATTCGCAACGACTATCATCGCGTGCTCATCGCCATCGAAGGACTCTACAGCATGGATGGTGACTATCCTGCACTGGATAAGTTCGTCGAGGTCAAGAAACGACACTGTGCCATGTTGCACGTCGACGAGGCCCATTCGTTCGGCACGATGGGTGAAACCGGCCGCGGGCTGGGTGAAGTCTTCAATGTCGCGCGTGAGGATGTTGACCTGTGGATGGGAACACTCAGCAAGTCGTTTGGCAGCGCCGGTGGTTTCATCGGCGGCTCGCACCAATTGGTCGAGTACCTGCGCTATACGACGCCGGGCTATGTCTTTGCCGCCGGATTGCCACCCGCACTGGTCGGAGCGGCATTGGGCTCGGTGCGTGTTTTGCAACAGCAACCGGAACGTGTGAAGCGGTTGCAGGAAGTTTCCTCGCT
>JBPCVB010000298.1:0-8692 GCA_051010855.1 Pirellulaceae bacterium
GCTCCACTCCGACGTTAATGGAAACCACTGCGGAGTCAACTTGATGAACTCCCCGCGGTCCGCGATGGTTAGCAACTCCAGAAAATCGGCTTCGGCAGACAACAGCAACCTGCGTTGCTGTGTTGTATCGTTTAACGTCTGACTCTCGTAATAACGTGACCATGCCGCAAGATAAGTGACTTGAGACAAGGCTGCATCCAGTTGTTGCTGTTGAACTTGCTCGCCCGATGCCACCAGCTCGCGCCACCGCTCGGTCATTTCCTCCGTGGACCGAATAACGTCTGCAAATCGAATCGCAGCAATATTTCGAAGTTCATCGTTTCCCCGATCCCAGATCCAGGTTTCAAACGCTTCCTTGGCGCTGCGGTAGCGGCCAAACGCGATTCCGGTTTGCGTTTGCAAGGGAATCGCATTCGGAAACTCGTCCAGAAGTTCATCGAGTCGACGGTTCACATCGCCCACGGGTTGCCCGCCAGTATTGAGCTGCCATGCATACAGCTGGGCCAGTTGCCCGGCGGTTTGTCGGCGCTGGTCACGGTCGCGGCCTGATGCCAGTTCATCCTCCAGCACCTGCTTCAACAACGGGTACAGCCGTCGTTGATCGAGCCATTCTTTCAGCTCACCTTGCCGTAACGTCGCCAATGTGGCACTGTCGTCGGACGTCCCGGATTCGTCTTGCGCGTGTGCGGCAACGGCGATGAACAAGGCGATGAACCAGGCAATTGGCAATGAAATCAAACCGTGCATATCGAAATGCCTCATCGCAAAGGCTCGATCGTTACGGGTTTGGGAAATCCGGCCTGGCGGCACGCATTGACGGCCTGCGCAGCCATGCCAAAAGGAGCGTCATCGGCCAACCGCACAATGGCTCCACGAGACTTGTCGGGCCAGCGCTGAAGCAGTTCGGTAATGGTTTGCAGGTTGGATGTTTTGGTCTGCCCAAACTGATAAATGGCCACGCTGCTTTCCCGCAACACATCGACAACGGCAGGCCCCACGTTCGCGTTGGTCGATTCAGCTGATTCCCGTTCGCGAATGCTGGGTTCCAGCTGTCGTTCGGGAGTGTTGAAGGTGGTGGTCACAAGGAAAAAAATCAACAACAGAAAGACGACGTCGATCATCGCGGCTGTCGAAAGCTCGAGTGCCTGGTCGCTGGTCGGTCGAAATCGGCTGAGTCGCATGATCGATCGTATGTTGTTCGTTGACAGGACCCGCATCCAGGCCCCGCATCCGTCCAATTATTGTGTGTCGTCACCTTCGACGGAAAGTCGCACGCTTCGAAATCCTTCCTGGCTGAGTCGATCGGTCAGGGCATTAAAGGACGCGCCGGGACAGTTGCGGTCGCAGCGAATGAGGATCCGGATTCGACTGGAATCGGTTTCAGCCCGTTTACGTTCCCCCTGAATAGCTGCCATTAACTCATCCATCGAGAATGGCTGACCGGCAACGATCAACCGTCCCTGAGTGTCCAGATTGATCGTGATTGCCACCGTATCCAAAGTGTCCCCGCCGCTGCCCACGTCCGTAAGCTCGATCGGATGATCCAGCGACTGGGTGATTTGCGCGACCGCCATAAAAAAGATGATCAGCAGGAATACGATGTCGATCATCGGGGTCATGTTCATGCCCAGATTCGACGGTCGTCGCACACGGGTTAATCGCATGGCTTGTGATCCTGATTAATTTTTCTTGCGACCCAATGGACTCATGATGCGTTCGATTCGCTTGCCGGCTTCGGATACCAGTGAATCGATCTTGTTGCGGAAAAAACTGAATGCCACCATTGTGGGAATCGCTACCAACAACCCCAGCAGCGTCGTTATCAGCGCCTGTCCGATACCGCCGGCCAGTTCCTCGGGTCGGGCCATCCCCTCGCGGCCGGCGATCGTATTAAAAGCCTCGATCATTCCTACTACGGTGCCCGTCAGTCCCAGCATCGGCGCAATCGAGCCGATCACGTTCAGGACTTCCGTCTTGCGATATAATCTGCCGACCTGGTCCTCGCCGGCTTCCTCAACCGCCGATCGATACTCGGCAAATCCGAATTCGCTGCTTTGATACCGTTGCAGTCCCGCCAATACGACTTCTGTAGCCAACGAGTAGTTTTCGGGTTCGTGACAGAACGCGATCGCCGAGTTGACTTCCCCATCGGCCAGCATTCTTTCCAGTTCCGACATGACATGCTCGGGCATCAACCGGCTGCGCGTAATGGTCGTGGCATGCACGATGATGAAATAGGTACTGACCACCGACAGCAGCAGGATAATCAGCACGATGACCAGGCCCAGCGGATTGCCGTCCAGCAACATCCGCATCAATGTGGGTTTTTGCTCTGGATCGGCAATGCCCTTTTCGCCATCCGGTGCGACAACTTCCGAACCCGGTTCCTGAGCCAAACCCGTGGCCGGTACCAGCGCGGTGAATCCGCAGGCCAGAATACAAAGCCACGCCAGCAGTAATGCGATAGTCTTCAACGTGTGGTTGGTTCCTGCAGTTCTTGAAACCGTCGTCCATGCCAGGTCCTGGTGAATCGACCCGCCAGTTCCTTTTGCAAGGTTCCGTGAGTCGCTTGATCGACACGGGGATCCTGCAATATCTCGAAGATGGCTGCGGCCGACAATTCCGGAAACTCGTTCTGAAAGCTGGCTGGTATCTGCAAAAGCTTGAGCAACCACGCCGATTCCTGGTCCGTTGCCCCTCGCGACAGCTGCTGCAAAGCGAGCCCCTCATAGTATAGGGCAATGGCTTCCTGTTCCCGGGTTTGATTCGCTGGCAGATTTTTCAGACTTTCCAGCGCGACCTGGGGGTTTCCGTTAAACAGTGCGGATTGGGCAGAAAAGATCAGCCGCCAGGGATCGTTCGATTCGGCCTGCTGTATCTGGACTGGTTCAACGGCCCGCTGCAACGAGGTGGCATAAATCGATTGTGGCCTAATTGGGTCGACGGAGTTTGCGTCATCAATGTCTGCGCTGGCCAGTTCTTCCAAGGCGGTTTTGGCCGCTGCCGAGTCAAACCAGACCGGCAACAGCTGTTGGCAGATTTCAGATTCCAGAAACGTCAGGCCAAGCGACGAATCCATTCGCGAAAGTTCGCGATTCTGCTGACGTAATTCCAGCAGCTGCATTAACGGCACGGCCGCGAGTTCCCGATCACTTTTTGCCAGGCGGTCATGAAACAGGGCTGCACATACGGCATACAGCGACGGACCGGGGGAATCTTTGAGCTCTTCGTACAATTGGCCTGCCATCGGTTGCAACTCACCGAAGTTGCCCAGTTCCATACGGGTGCGAATTCGGAACAACGGCAAGCCAATTGAATTCAACCGGCGATCGAACTCCGCCTGTTGTTCGGGTTCAACTGACCCGCGCAGGACTTCATGCCACTGAAGCTGGCGGCGATCAGACAACTCGATTCCGTTGGCATCGACCCCGATCACTCGCACATCGTGCAGCAGGGTCAGGTCGCGCAATACAACCGTGTGCTGGGCATAGCACGCCGCGTCAGGACCTGCGCCCAAAACAACTAGAGTCATCACCAGGGATTTCATATTGCGGGCCAGCTCAAACACCGTCACGCCCCATGTCGATCAGCGATTGCACTTCATTCGCATCAATTTCCCTGGCGGCATCAAATCCGGCTGCCGTTAGTGAAAACTCGTTCATCAGCTGATGCATCACCAGTCCGCTCTGGCAAAGACGGCGAAATCCTTCCATAAAACGGATAGTCTGTTCAGGGTTCTCCGGGCAGCGGAACTCCAGCCGCCGACCCTCGCCCAATTCAACGCATACGGCCAGATAACGTTCCCCCGGTTCAAATGCGTTCTTGTCACCCTGGATGCCGAGGGCTCCGGTTTGTCCAGCGGCAAACAGGATGGCTCTGGATTCCGCCGGCAGTTCATTCATGTCCACTGCTGGCGACTGGCTGCTGGCCAGCATTTGACTACACAGTCCAGCCAGTGCGGCGATCGTGGGAATGCCACGGGTCAAGTCATCCCAGGCAAGGCTGTCGGACGGCGGACCGTCGGATAAGTTTCGAGGCAACATCGGGATCAGTTCCGCAGGGAGGAGACGATTCTAGCAGTTGCATTGTTGGGAAAATCCGGGTTTTTTGCAATTCTGAACCCCGATTGTGGAACATCGACCGCGAGAGGTTCGTCAGAACGTACATTAACGCGTATCAAATCGTAAACACGCGCCGGAGCGTGTCCGAACCCGGGGGACTCTTCGTTCGGACTTCTTTTTTGTTGACACACACCGCTACATTGACGGCTGAGGTTCTGGTTATGTTTCGCCACTTGCTGACTGGATTGGTAGTTGTTTGGACGACGCTTGCGAGCACTCTTTTTGCGCAGGACATTGACTTTATTGAGACATTTGCGTTGGCCGGAGATCGCACGACGGCCCTCGAGGAACTGGTTCCCGGAACCGAACCGTATTATTACTTCCATTGCCTGCACTTCCAGAACACTGAGCAGTTCGAAAAAGTGGCCGACATGCTCAAGGTGTGGGAGTCGCGATTGGGTCGATCGGGACGGATACAGCAAATCGAGCACCGTCAGTCGCTGTTGACCTATGGGGTCACACCGCAACGCACGCTGGATTATCTGCGCCGCCACCTTGGTTTGCGATTCAATCATCAACGCCGGCGACCCTCAGCCGAACCGGGATTGCCGACGGAGCTGGATCAGTCGCTGATCAGCTATGACCGGCTGAATCGACGGGCCATGTCGCGCAATCACACCAGCCGTTTTGAAGATCTGGCACTGGCCCGAGCGGCCGGTCAGGAATTGAACAAGAACCAACTGCGACATTTGCTGCAACGATTGACGCATCCCTCCATCGCCAACCTGCCTGACCTGATCGTTCAAGACCTCGAAAACCGGGATGCCGCGGCATTCGGCAGCTACACCATTCACAAAAACCTGTTGCTGGAGCAAATGGATGAACTGATGCGGTTGCGTCCGGCACTGCGGAATGAAGCCGGGTTCGTCAACATTTATTTAACCAAACTGGCGCCGTCCAACGATGTCAACTGGCGTTACGATGCGGAAGAACACGTCGCCTATCTGGACCGTGTTTGGACATTTGTTTCGGAACTCAACCCGTCCCACAACTCGCTGAAGGCATGCGTATTGTTCCGTCGACTGGAACTGGATCGCACGCTGGGAGTGTACGACAGCGAGCGATTCCTCGCCTATCTGAAGTTGCCGCGTAGCGTCTCCTATATCAATCCCCGTCTCATCGAAGACATGCGCTCGCGACGGAACATGGTCGATTTGAATGCCGATTTTCGCCAGACCACGCGACTGGCTCCGGTCGGCTCGGACGAGCCGCTCGTCCGCGACTATCTGCATCACTTCCTGGTGGATGCGCCTGACTTCAACGAGTTTTTGCCGTGGGTGCAGGACGGATACCTGCGCGAACGTTTTGCCGAAGCCAAGATTACGGCCGGACTGGGTGATGTCGAGCAATGGGCGTCCATGTTGTCGCCAGCCAAATATCAGGAGTTGATGAAACGCGTCGATCTGGACTTTGCCTTCACCAATCCGCAAATGTACGACGTGGATGACGAAGTCGAAATCAAGTTGACCACCAAAAACGTCGAGAACCTGATCGTCAAGATTTTTGAAATCAACACAGCCAATTATTACCGCACCCAAAATCGCGAGATCAACACCGACATTAATCTCGATGGACTGGTGCCCAACTGGCAACGCACCTTCGATTACGATGATCCGCCTGTGCTACGCGTCGATCGCACGTTTACTTTCCCGGAACTGGATCGTCGTGGCGTGTTCGTCATCGATTTTATTGGCAACGGCAAGAGCAGCCGGGCGCTGGTACGCAAGGGACAGTTGCAGTTTTTGCTGGACACCACGATTGCCGGTCAACAATTCACGGTCATTGACGAAAACCGACAACCGGTACCTGAGGCCACACTGTGGATCGCTGGTCGGGACTTCACACCGGACGACAACGGTCGTATTGTCGTTCCGTTCTCCGCTCAACCCGGTCGCGAGACCGTCATCATGGAGCACGGCGGGCTGAGCGTGCGTTCCAGCTTCAACCATCTGTCCGAAAACTGGGATTTGCGTGCCGGCATCTACGTGGACCGGGAAGCGTTGGTTAAGGCCGGCAGGGCCAGTGTATTGGTCCGACCGCAATTGCGAGTTGCCGGACAGCCAGCTCCGCTGCGTCTGCTCGAAGATGTCAGCCTGATCGTACGGGCCACCGATCTGGACGGGATTCAGACAACCAGGGAGTTCCGCAATCTGGAAGTCGTTGAAGAACACGAGACCGAAGTGGAAATTCTCGTGCCCGGTCGCCTGCAGTCGATCAATTTTGAACTGCAGGCTCGCGTGCAGAATGCCAGTCGAAACGAGCCACAGGATCTGTCGGCCGGCCAGTCGTATTCGTTCAATGAAATCGACCGAACCGAGTCACTGCAAACGGTGCATTACCGCGAGAATGATGATGGACACTGGCTGGCCGTGCGTGGCAAAACCGGTGAAGCACGCGCTGCCCAGGCGGTGCATGTCAAACTCAAGCATCGTATGTTCTCCGACCCTGTTACCGTCAATTTGCAGTCTGATGAACGCGGGCAAATCAAGCTCGGCGCGTTGAAGGATATCGTGTGGATTGCCGCATTGCTGGACGGCACTCCCGAGCAATCATGGACCCTGAATCAGTCGCGACAAACCGGCTACGGGACGATTAACGTATCCGATCAAAATCCGGTGCAAGTGCCTTTCGACACTGACCAATCTGATCCGCGACCGTCTCTGCTGGAATTGCGGGGCAGTACCTACTTCAGTGATCAAACCGACAAGGTATCGGTAGCTGACGGGCTGATTACGATCAGCCCGCTGCCGCCCGGCGATTACGAGTTGTATCTCCGTCACAATGGACACCGCACACGCATTCAAGTCACGGCTGGTCCGGAATCAAATGGATATGTCCTGGGTCCGTTCAGGAACCTGGAGTCACGCGGAGCAAAGCCTTTGCATGTCACCAAAATTGACGTGCAGGAAGACACGATGCGAATCCACCTGGACGGTGACGGCAGCTTTTCGCGAGTTCACGTTTTGGCTACGCGATTCCAGCCACGATTCAATGCCTTTGGTGAACTGGCACGTGTGGGCGATATCGAACCAATGTCAGTTCGCCGCAGCGTGCGGCCCAGCGGCTATATTGCCGGCCGCGCGATTGGTGAAGAGTACCGCTACATTCTGGATCGGCGTTTGGCTCAAAAATTCCCTGGCAACATGTTGACCCGCCCTTCCCTGTTGCTCAATCCATGGGCTATTCGCACGACCGAAAACGAAGTGCAGATTGCCCAGGCAGGCGACGATTTCGGTGGCGTTGCCCCGGGAGCGGATTCCAAGGGCGAGCGAGGTGGTGAGACCGATGACGCGCGACAGGTCAACTCCGATTTTGCCAACCTGGATTTCCTCGGCGAGTCGGCAGTTGTACTGGCCAATTTGCTGCCAAATGAAGACGGCATCGTAGAGATCGACCTTGAGTTATTGGGCGACAAGCAAATGATCCAGGTGGTTGCCCAGAACCATTTTCAGACTTTGGTGCGACATGCCGTATTGCCCGAAGCGTCACTGAAGTATCGTGATTTGCGACTGGCTGAAGCACTGGATCCCGACAATCACTTTGCCCAGCAAAAACAATACACCGTGCTGCAGGCCAGTGAGGACTTTGAACTGAACGACGTGACTTCCGCCCGGTTCCAGCAATACGACGACCTCAGCGATATCTATCGCTACTACATCACTTTGACCGCCAACACACAACTCGCCGAGTTTGGATTCCTGATGGACTGGCCAAACAAATCCGATGAGGAAAAATTCACGCTGTACACCAAATACGCATGCCATGAACTGAATTTTTTTCTGCAGCACAAGGATCCCGAGTATTACGAAACGGTGATCGTGCCGTACTTGCGCAACAAGATGCACAGGACGTTTCTGGATGAATACTTGCTGGAAGACAAGCTGGATGACTGGATCAATGCATGGGAATTCCAGCGTCTCAACACCGTTGAACAAATCCTGCTGGGGCGTCGCCAGGACGACCACCGTCGGCGACTTATTCAGTTGATTGGCGACGATTATGACAACCATCCCACATCACGACGCGATTTCGACCGGCTGTACGATTTTGCAGTTGCCGGCAGCGGACTGGATGTCGATGGCAAGATGGCCGAGCTGATGGATTTGAATATGCATCGCGAACTGCTCGAGGAAAGAGAAGCTGATAAGGAAGACGAACCCTCGGCGGGCCTCGCCATGCAGGCACCCATGGAAGCCGAAGGTGCTCCTGTGCAGAATCCGGCACCGCAAAACGCTTTTCGAGGTCGTGCGGCTGATCCGCAGGCTCGTGCCGAAATGCGACAACGTCGACGCTCGATGGGTCGACGCGCGGATGAGGCCGATGAAGACTATGCCCGAGACCAGGCAGAGATGATACAGAATGGGCAAATGAACGATCGCGCCGGCGCCGGCGGCGGTGGATTCGGTGGTGGTGGACGCGGAGTCTATTTTGACGACATGGATGAGCTGCAACGCAAACGCGAGCAAATGCAGCAATACTTCCGCCGTCTCAAGCCTACTCAGGAATGGGTCGAGAACAACTACTATCACTTGCCGATTGACCAGCAGAACTCCGACCTGGTTCGTGTCAAC
>JBPCVB010000299.1:0-3688 GCA_051010855.1 Pirellulaceae bacterium
GAGGGTATGTTACGCCAGCTTTCAAATCCAGCTGGACAACAAGTTACTTCAGAGCGTCGTGCAAAATCTGGACAGGATGGAAGGCTTTTCTTCCCGTTCCATCGAAAATCTGATGACGACAGCTAGTTCCAGGCGCAGCGATAATTGAGTTGGCGACTTCATCGCGAACCGTTGGAAACAAAACCAGCTCGCCAATCTGCATCGACAAATCGTAATGTTCGACTTCGTATCCGAACGCTCCTGCCATGCCACAGCAACCCGAGGGAATCATCTTCACTTGATAGTTGCGCGGCAGCTGTAACATGCGAATGGTATCTCGCATGGACGAAAGTGCCTTTTGATGACAGTGTCCGTGCAGGCGAATCGTGGCACCATCTTCAACGAACATCGACGCATCGACTCGCGACTGCTCGATCAACTGCGAAATAAATTCGTCGATCAATAACGATTTTCGGGCGACGGCCATGGCTTGTTCACGCACCGTGTCGCCCACCAGATCGGGATACTCGTCACGCAAAGTGAGCAATGCCGAGGGCTCGACGCCGACGATTGGCAATTCGTTGCCGTCCGTCAGACGACCAAGCAAATCAACGTTGGCTTGCGCCAAACTGCGGGCTTCGTGCAATAGACCCTGCGAAATTGCTCCTCGACCACTCTCTTCGTGTTCGGGCATCTCAACCGCATAGCCCAGCCGTTCCAGCAACTCAATGGCAGCGATGCCGACTGGGACATCGATGAAGTTCGTGAACTCGTCACAAAAGAACAACACCATCCCCTGCTTTCCGGCATTGTCATGAACGGTATGTCTGGCGAACCATTGCCGGAGCGATTCGCGGTGAACCTGTGGCAACGAACGAGCCGGGTGAAAGCCGGCGAACCGTTTGAAAGCTCCGGACGTCAAGCGGTTGGAGCTGAACCAGTTGCTCATATGTGGCAACTTGCTGGCCCGCGCCTGCGCTTTGGCAAAACCTGCGACCAACCGTGCGCGACGCGGGATACCATGCACATCGTAGTAGCCGCACAGAAACTCAGCCTTCATCTTGGCCACATCGACATTCGACGGGCACTCGGACTTGCAGCCCTTGCAGGACAGACACAAATCCATCACGTCACGAATGCGTTCGTCATCCAGCGGGTTCGTCGATTCATTGCCGGTTAGCACCTGCCGCAACACATTGGCCCGGGCACGAGTCGTATCTTTTTCATTTCGGGTCGCCATATAGCTGGGACACATCACACCCCCGGTCAGCTGCGTCTTGCGACAATCGCCCGACCCGCTGCACATCTCCGCAGCGCGTTGAATTCCGTGTTGCTCCGAAAAATCGAACACCGTCTCAACGAACGTCACCGGTTGATCAACAGCGTAACGCAAGTCATCTGTTGCCAGCGGAGCGTCGACAATTTTTCCGGGATTGAAAACGTTTTGCGGATCCCAAATGAACTTAACCATACGCAACAAGTCGTAGTTGTCGGCTCCGATGACCGCGCGGATAAATTCGGCACGGACACGACCGTCGCCATGCTCGCCGCTGAGCGATCCGCGAAATTGTTTGACGATGCCGGCGAAATCCTGGGCAATATCCCGGAACCGCTGGACTCCTTCTCGTGATTTCAGATTGAGAATGGGTCGCAAATGCAACTCACCGGCACCGGCGTGGCCGTAATGCACGCACTGACAACCGTATTTGCGGGACAGCATTAAGTCGACTTCGCGAATGAACTGCGGCAGGTCATTCAGATCAACCGCCGAGTCTTCAATCACCGATACGGGTTTCGCATCGCCCGGCACGTTGGCCACGACTCCCAGCCCGGACTTGCGGACTTTCCACGCCGCCTCCGCATCTTCGTCGAACAGCAATGGAAACTCGTAGCCAAGTTTGGCCGTTTCCAGAGCATGACGAATGACCCTGGCACTTGAGATGATCTTGTCGCGATACACGCTCCGCAGTTCGACCATCAATATGGCGCCCGGCTGGCCGATGACAAACTGCAGATTGGCCGCTTGTTCAAGATTTCGCGCCGCACCGTCGAGCACAAAATGATCGATTAGTTCGCAGGCAAAAATCGTCGTTGAATCGTCCAACATCGCCGACCGTTCCATGATCGTGGCGTTGCTGCCGGCTTCTGAGTCATGATCGCCGAGCGATCGACGGCTATGTTCCATCACAATCTGCGTCGCACGCAAGGCTTCATCCAGCGTTACGAAATGCGCACAAAGGACACCCGATTCCGGCGGCGGCAACGGATGACAGCGCAGCTTGATCTCGGTGGCCAACATCAATGTGCCTTCCGATCCGGCAATCAGATGCAGCAAGTTCGTTCCTCGATCGTTCTTATGGTCAATCACCAGACGATCGAGGGCGTATCCGGTATTGCGACGGGTGATCGATTGCCTGGGAAAGCCGGCAAGGATATTTTCGCCAGTGACCGGGTCCGCAAGTAATTCCTCGATTTGAGGCACAAGAGCCTGGTCCAGGTCCTGGTAATCCTGCTGGCTGGAGATTTGATTCCAATGAGGTAACTCGGCAAACGTGACCTTGCTACCATCACTGAGGAAACCCGTCACTCCCAACACCTGGTCGCGCATTGATCCATACACGATGGAATTCGCGCCGCAAGAATTGTTGCCCAGCATTCCGCCGATCATGGCCCGATTGGAGGTGGAAGTTTCCGGACCGAAAAACAGACCCTGTTCGGCCAGCTGAATATTCAACTCGTCACGAATTACCCCAGGCTGCACAAGCACCCAGCTCTCGTCTTTGTTGATCTCCAGCACCTGATTCAGGTACCGCGATACATCAACGACGATTCCCGATCCCACGACCTGCCCGGCCAGCGACGTGCCGGCCGTACGTGGTATCAATCCGATACCCTGCTCGCGGGCCAGCATTATTAACAACCGGATATCCTTGTCACTTTTTGGAAAAGCTACCGCGGCCGGTGTTTCCTGATACACCGAGGCATCGGTCGCGTAGATCATTCGCGACAGATCATCAGTGTGAATCTCGCCCGAGAATTGCTCACGCAGTGAATCCAGCGCCGTATTGATTGCCGGTTTGCTCAATGAATTGCTGTCTTGTAGGCTGAGAGAATCCTGATTCCACCTGAGCCGAACGCGCTGGCGTAGGGTCTTCACGATTCAAGGTAATGCCGGCCTCACCCGAGGCTAGCGCCTGCGGCTTATCTATCTACATTTTTACCACAAACGACTTCTGGCCATGCAAACCGTCGAAACCCAAAAATCGTTGCTCGACAAGCTCAACATCCAGCCGACCAATGCCGGGGCGTGCACTGGGCCGGGGCAATGGATATACGACACGGCAGGTCGCAACCTCGAGTCGATCAATCCCGCGACCGGACAGCCAATCGCTTCGGTCGTCATGGCAACGGTCCCGACCTACAACCTTGTCGTTGACAGCAGCGCCAATGCGTTCCGCTCGTGGCGAATGGTTCCGGCACCTGTCCGTGGACAGCTGGTGCGTGACCTGGGCAACCGGCTACGCGACGTGATCGAGCCGTTGGGCGAACTGGTCAGTCTGGAAATGGGCAAGATCCGGGCCGAAGGAATCGGTGAAGTGCAGGAGATGATCGACATCTGCGATTTCGCCGTGGGCCTGAGCCGTAACCTGTCGGGTCCGACCCTGCAGAGCGAGCGGCCCAAGCACCGCATGATGGAGCAGTGGCACCC
>JBPCVB010000300.1:0-3342 GCA_051010855.1 Pirellulaceae bacterium
GGACTGAATACCGCTGCGGGTAAACGGTCAACCAACAAGCGATGCTCCCGAACAACCGCATTTTCCTTGTCCAACCCGTTATTCGATGCTCTACATTGTCGATTCCCTGCATTGCCCCCTCGGCGACTCCGGTTAGGCAAACCTTGCCGAATCCAGCAATTGAGGACCTGGGAATATGGCTCACTACCCAACCCGGGAAGGGAATGCTAATTATCCGCCGCCCGTTGGTCGTTACTCAAGATATGCGCTAAATCTGCGCGGGATGGAGTATTGGCTCCGGCGACAAATTCGTTCGACATTGACACGGCGGTCTTTGAATACAACGCATGACTGACGCTCACCAAAATTTGCAAGCCAATCAATCGGTCCTCGGGTATATCCTCAGGGAGCGCATTGGTGTGGGCGGATACGGCGAGGTTTGGTCCGCCGAGGCGCCGGGCGGTATGCTGAAAGCCGTCAAGTTCATTTTCGGATTTCATGACGAGAAACGCGCGCAGCGCGAACTCAAGGCGCTGGATCGAATCAAGCACATTCGTCACCCCTTCCTGTTGTCTCTGGAACGTATTGACATCGTCGATGGTCGTATGGTCGTGATCACCGAGTTGGCCGAAATGTGCATGAAGACCCGATTCAACCAGTGCCTGGAAACGGGGATGGCAGGAATCGAACGAGAAGAACTCGTGATGTACGTTCGCGAATCCGCCGACGCCCTGGATTACATCGCGGAATCCTTTTCGCTGGCTCACCTGGACATCAAACCGGAAAACCTGCTGTTAGTAGGTGGTCACGCCAAGGTCGCCGATTTTGGTCTGGTCAAGGATCTGCAGGCCGTAAATCAGTCCTTGATGGACGGTTTGACACCGGCCTACGCAGCCCCCGAGTTATTTGATGGTCGACCGGGACTAAGGAGCGATCAGTACAGTCTGGCGATCGTTTACCAGGAAATGTTAACGGGCAGCCGGCCATTCTCCGGTGCCACAGCCGCGCAACTGGCCAATCAACATTTGCACAGCCGGCCAAACTTGAACGACTTGCCCAGAGCAGATCAGGCCGTGGTCGCCCGGGCTCTGGCCAAGCAACCGGACAAACGGTTTCCAAACTGCGGAGCGTTTGTCGAAGAACTGTCAAAACGCAAAAATCGCGTCCGCCGCAAATCGGAAACCCAGCAATCGCGACTGAACTCGGTGGATACGCAGGGCGCAACACAGGCTGGTCTGGACGTGTCGGCCATCAAGCCCGATGTCACGATGACGATCTCCGAGTCGTTTATCCCCGCCGTCAAGTACGAAGCGGACGTCGATAAACTGGAACCCTTCCAGCTGGATGAATCCCAGGCTCAGGTACGACCGACGCTGATCATCGGTGTCGGGCAAACCGGTGCCAAGATTCTTTGCAACTATCGCAAACGAATTAGCGCCCGCATTGGCAGCCCGGAAAAGACACCGGCTATTCGGCTGTTGTGTCTGGATGTCGATCGAAGAACCCTCTTCGAATCGACCATGGGCGACGAACACTGTTCCTTGCGAAATCACGAAACGCTAAACATCCCGCTGCGGAAGCCGGAAGAATACCGCAACGACGGTGCGTTGGACGTTTCCTGGATCGGTCGTCGCTGGATCTACAACATTCCCAAGAGCCTGTTGACCGAATCCCTGCGTCCGCTGGGTCGGCTGGCATTTGTGGATCATCACGAATTGATCTATCGAAAGATTACCGACGAGTTGTCCAAGGCGGCCCAACCGGAACACCTGGCAACCACTGCCGAAGCGACCGGGATGTTGCCTTCGGAATTGCCACCCCAAATCATTTTCGTCGGATCCGTGGCCGGCGGTTTGGGCAGCGGCATGATCCTGGACCTCGCCTTTACGACCCGCGTCTGCATGGCCGAACAGGGCATTTCCACCGACCACCTGTTTGGTCTGTTTTCGCATAGCACCTCGCGCAACGGCGGCGATCATCGGTTGGCAATTGCCAACAGCTTCTCGTTCCTGAACGAGATGTATCACTTCAACCTGAACGGCTACCCTGGCAACGACGCCTGCGACGTACCCGCCTTCGATGACCAGACTCCGGTATTGGACGGAACCTACCTCGTGCACTTCGGCGATGACATTAGCACAAAAGAATACGAACGGGCCATCGACGGCATGGCCGAATACCTGTTCTCCGGCACCGTCACCCGCTGCACGGCTTTCTTCGATGAGTGCCGCCAAACCGACGAGTTTGAAGCCGGCATGCTAAAGACAATGGGTATCAGCTCCATCTGCCAGGGCCAAAACGATCTCTCCGATGACGCCTCCGAGCGACTGATTCAAAAATTGCTGGGACTATGGCTGGACGAGGACGGCGGCGCTGATTTTGCCCAGTCGTCCGAGACGATTGCCTTGTCGATTGTCAATCAAACAATCGTTGCCAACGAACAACTGGAACCGACCATTGTCAACCTGGTCAAGGAACAACTGGGAGACAAACCGCAAGAACATCTATTGCAACAGGTGAACACCGGCCTGCAGGTACAACCGGAAAGCAAGGTCAGCAAAATCAAATTCGTCGACAAACTACTGAATGACATTATGGGCATTCCAGGTCCGGACAGAAAACCTGATGGTCCGGTACCCAGGAAAGATCACCCGCGTCTGTGCGACATCCTGGAATCGCAGATTGCCGCATTGGCCAGAAAGCTGCGTGTGGAAATTGCGGCAGCTGTTACCGCGTTGATCGACCAACCCAAATACCGTCTCATCGGAGCCCGCGTTGTCGCCGATACGCTTTCTGCCAATTTGCATGAAACTGAGGTGGAGCTGGAACACCTCCGCGACGACTGTCTGGCCGACTACGATTCAACCGAAAGTCGTTTGCAGGCAAAACTGCAGGAAAAAGATTGCCCGCATAGCCCTGAAGAGGCCACCGCCATCAGTATCGCGGAGATGGTTGCCGACCGCTTGCGATATGTCATCGAATCCTACAAACGAAAACTGATTCGCGCAACTCGCAACGAACTGGCAATCACTACCAGCCGAATCGATGAACATTACCAGAATCTCGACTTGCTGCGGAACCAGTTGAGATTGCCAATGGAGGTTCACGATATTTACGCGCGACCCGGCGAGGAGCACAGTTCGCTTTACCAGCTGCTGGTAAAATACGCGACGGACCGGGCGGTGGAGAAAGTTGCCGACTTTGACCAGCGACTGGAAGAACGCGTGCTCAGGCCGGAAGGTGGTGTGCGTTCGATCCTGAATGATGGCGGACACCGATTGCGATTGTTGCCCGGCTCCATCAAACGCGAAGCCCAGGTCCTGGTCAGCGAAAACCTGCAGGATTTAAGGCTGGATTCCATGC
>JBPCVB010000301.1:0-4624 GCA_051010855.1 Pirellulaceae bacterium
GGTCAAAGTAAATCCATTGGCACCGTTCAGGTCAGTGACGTTTAGCTGGGCAGAGAATCCCCCTGCATTTCCATAGATCACATGAGCTGAATTGGAAGCCGGCGATCCGACCAGCAAGTCGGAAACATTGTCGCCATTGATGTCACCCAGGGATGCCACACCAATGCCGCCTCCCGTCAGCGTGCCGGACGGCGGCCCTGTCGGGAGCTGTGTTCCATTAACCACGAAGCCATCGGCTCCCCCGCCCCCCGGTAACTGCGACAATGGAAAAGGACTATGCGCCAACAATCGCCGTTGTTCCAGTCCCTCGAACGACAGTATGTCCAGACTGCTGGCGGTTCGTGGTCGCGCGTTGCCGCTTCGATTGCGGTTGGTCTTGTTGCGGTGCTTGTTGAATGGGGACATCGGTCAGCTCACAAATGCAAGGTTGTTATTTGGTGGTGTGTGCGCCGCCAGCGCAATTGAGTTTTGCAGCCATTGCCCGCGATTGGAGACGGGTGTTGTTTGCCAACGAGACCGGCTGCAGAACGGTTGCACACAAGAGACGCAAAAAGAAACGGCAGTGAGGTGCAGGAGGCACACCATCAATGAACATCCCGGAGGCAACAATACGACAGCCTCCTGCCACCGAAACCCTCCGTGATGCTGCAATCAGTCTGGTGCGAGCTTAGTGGCCGCGAAATGCTCTGTCAACGAATTCGCGTGATTGAGCTCTTTCGCACATTTTTGTTTCTGCCTCGCAGCCCTGGAAACAATGAAGGCCGCGAAAGTCAGACGAAGCAATTCGCCAGGTCACGGCGGGCGCTGATCATCGCATGGCGATTGCCGGCGGGTTATCATGATGTCCATTGGTTCACAGGTGATGAAAAGAGTTTGACAGTCGACACCCTCTGCATACATCACTGTCAACGACTCAACATCGGGGAATACTCATGGTTTTGCCCATCGCCGACGACAACAGCGACGTCACGATCTTTCCCGTCGTCAACCTCGCACTGATCGCCATCAACGTGCTGGTGTTCGTGCTGTTTCAGGGTATGGGATACAACACCGATTTCACCATGGCCTGGTCGATGGTTCCGGCAGAGATCGTCAGTGGGCAGGACATAGTCAGCGACGACAGCATGATCGAAGTTGAAACGGAGTACGGCGTTGAGGAAGTGGTCAGGCCAGGGCTGCGTCCGACACCGGTACCCGTTTATC
The DNA here is from genome assembly GCA_051010855.1 of Pirellulaceae bacterium. Classification (GTDB taxonomy): domain Bacteria; phylum Planctomycetota; class Planctomycetia; order Pirellulales; family Pirellulaceae; genus CAJQPP01. The sequence continues at coordinate 1,204 of JBPCVB010000301.1, forward strand.
TAACGATTCTCACCGCGATGTTTATGCACGGTGGCATCGCGCATTTGCTGGGCAACATGTGGTTCCTGTGGGTCTTCGGCGACAATATCGAGAACGATCTCGGGTGGCTGCGGTACCTGATCTTTTATCTCACTTGCGGCGTTCTCGCATCAGGCGCTCACCTGTTGTTTAACAGCAGCGGCGAAGCGGCCATGATTCCATGTCTGGGTGCTTCGGGCGCCATCTCCGGAGTGATGGGTGCCTACATCGTCAACCATCCCGGCAGGCGGGTAACCGTTCTTCTGGGTCGTGCAGTTGTTAATGTGACCGGCATCATAGCTGTAGGGATCTGGTTTGCGTTTCAGCTGATCAGCGGACTGGGAATGCTCGGTGGAGGCGGAGGCGGTGTCGCTTACGGCGCACACATCGGTGGATTCATCGCCGGCGCGGCCTTGATCAAGCCCTTTATGGCAGGCCACCCCGGTACAGCTCCCCCGCCCATGAACTTCCACGACGGGCCAGGCCTGCGCACACGCTGACCCATTAACTCTCAGTTGTGCGGAATAGTAGCCAGTAAACAACCGGAATGACAATCAGGGTGAACAGGGTCGAGGTAAGAATTCCAAAGATGATCGCCCATGCCAGTCCGGAAAACACCGGATCCAGCGTGATCACCCAGTTCCCCAGCAATGTGGTACCAGCCGTTAACAGAATGGGTCGAGTTCGCACCGCGACGCTGCGCACTATGGACTCCTCAAGCGACAACCCGTCTGCCAGGCCGTACTGGATGAAGTCTACCAGCACTACTGAATTGCGAACCACGATGCCGGCCAGGGCAATCATTCCGATCATGGCCGTCGCGGTAAAAAATACCGGATTTGCATAACCGCCAATGGATTGACCGCTGCCCAGGTTCAGTAACCAGAATCCAGGCATAATGCCGATCAACGTTAGCGGAATCGCCAGCATGATGACCAGCGGCAACACTCTCGATCCGGTTTGCATCGTTAACAGCAGGAAGATGGCGGCCAGGGCAGCCGCGAATGCAATGCCGAGGTCACGAAACACATCCAATGTAATCTTCCATTCGCCCTCGCCATTCCATTTAACGCTGTAATCTTCCGGCAAACCCCAGTCGATACCGCCACCCGGCGTCAACCATGTTCGATCAGACAGGGGGCGTGCCTGGGTATCTGCAACACGGGGATTCTGCAGCATGCGATCCACTTCCATATCGACAATCGCATCGGCAGGAGGGCGACCGGCAACCTCGCCAAAAACGTACATGACCGGACGAAGGTTCTTGCGGTAAATCGTTTTGTCTTCCGTTTGCTCGACGAATCTTCCCAGAGCGCGAAGCTGCACAAGGTTACCGGTTCGGCCCTGTGCATAGATTTCCTGCAAGTCGTCGATGGCCGAGCGTTCGGCGCGAGGCAACTGCAACACGATTGACAACGGTTGTACTTCGTGCGGATCATGCAACACCGACGAACGCTCACCACCCATTGAAATCCGCAACGTGCGGGCAATGTCCTCTGTGGAGATTCCCGACAATGCCGCTTTGGGTTTATCGGTCACAAAAACCCACCGAACCTGATCCGATTCGGTGCTCAGGTCGACATCCACGACACCGGGTTCGAGCGACATGCGCTGACGAACAAGCTGAGCCGCAGCAATCAACTCATCGTAGCGGGCATCGGGAGGTCCATATACTTCCCCCGTGATCGTAGCAATCACTGGCGGCCCCGGAGGAACTTCCACGACCTTGATATCCGCGCCGTACGATCGACCGATCTCGGTCAAGCGATCCCGAATGCGTAACACGATTTCGTGCGACTGCTGAAGCCGCAATTCCTTGCGTGCCAGACTGACGCGGATGTCGGCCTGGTGGGGTCTCGTGCGCAGGAAGTAATGCCTCACCATGCCATTGAAATCCATAGGTGACGGCTGACCGGTGAAGATCTGGAAGTCGCGAACCTCGGCGACTCCACCGAGGTAAGTCGCAATCGAGCGTGCGGCGTTGTCCGTTTGATCCAGCGTCGAATTCTCCGGCATATCGATGACAACCTGAAACTCGTTCTTGTTGTCATAGGGCAGCATTTTCAGTGGCACCAGACGCAATGCCGGTAATGCCATCGCGCCAGCGAGCAACAACAGAACACTGCACAACACCACAACAGAGGCAGCGCGATTCCGCAGGATCGGGCGAAGCAGTGTGTTACTGATTTGGTACAGGTGCGTCCGTGTGATATCAAATTCCGGTTCGCCCTCGGTAGCCGTCAGTTTGTGTCGTAGCGCGACCATGGCCAGCCATGGTGTAACCAGAAATGCGACGACGGTCGACAGCGTTACCGTCAACGGTACGTTTAGTGCCATCGGACCCATGTAAGGTCCCATCATGCCTGTGATGAATGACAGCGGCAAAAAACTGGCAATGATCGCAAGGGTGGACATGATCAGGGCGGGTCGGACTTCCTGAATCGCTGCCAGTACGCTGCGACGCGCCGATCCAACACGCATGGAAAAGTATCGTGCGATGTTTTCGACATCAGTAATTGGATCGTCAACCAGCAGTCCAAGCGACAGGATCAGGGCAAACATCGTGACGCGGTTGATGGAATAACCGAATAGCAGATTCACAGCCAGCGTCAGGCTGTAGCAAACCGGAATCGCCAGTGCGACGACCAAAGCTGCACGCCAGCCAATCGTCAGGCCAATCAGACCGACAACGGTGATGACGGCGATCACCAGACCTTCAACCAGTTCGTTGACTTTTTCGTCGGCAGTCTCGCCGTAATTGCGGGTGATTCGAAAATGGACTTGGGGCGGCAGCAAGGTCGCAGACAGCTGTTCGAGTCGCTCCTCGACCTCGTGGGCAACCCATACCGCATTGCTGCCTTTGCGTTTGGCCACCGCAATATGCACGGCCGGAAACAGTTCTCCAGTTGGTTCAGCGGCGTTGAGATCATCCGTTTGCCTGGCAGGTCCAAATCCCATCCAGCTGTAACCCTCCGGTTCGGCAGGCCCGTCAATAATGCGAGCGACATCCTTCAGATATACCGGTTGGTCGTTAACGACCTGAACCACCAGATTGCCCAGTTCGGCAAGGTCGCGAAACACGGTGCCGGCCTCGACAACAAAGTTGCGGTTTTGCTGGTCGAATTCGCCTGCGCGCACGTGAACATTGCTCGCCTGCATGGCCCGGGAAATTTGCAATGGAGTCGTACCCCGGGATGCCATCAGCTGGGCGTCCAGTTCCACGCGTATTTCACGGGGTCGGCCGCCAGTTACCCAGACACGGTTGGTGTTATGGATCGCCTGTAACTCGTGCTGCAATTCCTGCGCAATACGATGCAGTTCATGGTCACTGTAGAGATCCATGTCATCGCTCCACAGGGAGACGATGACAATGGGTACGTCGTCAATTTCCACGGGTTTGACC
>JBPCVB010000302.1:0-7961 GCA_051010855.1 Pirellulaceae bacterium
ATCAAACCAAGGGCGACGGTCAGGAACCGACTGTGAGCAAGCCTGAAAACAAACATCCAGATCAGGATCGCTGACAGCGCGACTACCGAAAGCGCGGCCAGCCAGAAACTGCCGCCCTGAAAAATCCCAAACAGCGCACCACCATTAAACGATGTCTGAATGCCCAGGACGCCGTCGATCCACCAGTGACTGACCATCGGGTTCAGTGGATCAAAATGTTGTTCAAAAATGGCGGCCTTGGTGAACAGGTCTGCGGCCAAACCGCCGGCTGCCAGCAACAAAAAAAGGACGTACCGATTGACGGGCAATCGATCGTCCTGTCGTTGAGTCGTTGGGGCGTGACTAGTAGCGGCTGGATGATTCAATCTCGGATGCACATTTTACACAGTAGGGTGTGTAGGGAATGGCCTTGAGACGCATTTTGGGAATCCGTCCCGAGCACTCCACGCAGGAACCATAATCACCATCTTCGATCCGTTCAAGAGCGCCTTCGATCTGCCCCAGCACTTCGCCTTCGTTGTCCATTAATCGCAGAGTATTGTCTTGTTCGTAGGTGTCGCTGCCCCTGTCGGCGATGTGACTGGGAACGGCCGAGCCGCCGCCGCCGGTGCCACCCGATTTGGCCAGCGCCGCATCGGCCAGCGTGGAGACGTTGCCGCGAAGTCGCGCTCGCAACTCCACAAGCATCTCCTTGAAGGGCTTCATTTCTGCTTTTTTCATCTGTTCCTATCCTGTTTCGTTCAGCAACATGGCGAGCTTTCTACTGGTGCGTGTCAGCAATAAACTGCCGTCCATGCCCTGTATCGAGCGAGACATTCTATGGACGCCCATTGTCACCGTCAAACATTTCGTGCTACAACGAGTTATTGCCGCTTGATAAGGCGTTGTGCAGAAACGACTTGCGTCACCCGCGGTAATTGGGGCGAGGGCGGAATCAAAGGTAATTTACCCGGATGCCAGAATGGCCAAGTGTGATGAAGGCTACATCTGCCACGTCTGTGGCAAGGATGTTGAGTCCATTGTCGATAGCGATTTGTACTTGCGCTACGTGCTGGGTCAGATCGATCCGGAAGTTCTGCATACAACGCCGGAGCGACACATCCGCTGCAATCCCCTGCTGGCACAGTTCATCAGTGACGAGCGTTTCGAGCCGGTCGTCGTTGAGGGCGAGATGGGTCTGGTGAATCTGGATGCCACTCACGTGGACGAGCGGCGGCGGCTGGTCACGCGTGCCTACCAGCGACTGTGGGAACTGAAGGGTGTCGATGGCATGTCGATACTCGAATTCCCGCTGGAAGAATTTCGCGGCGCGTAGCAGCGACCGTCCAACTGACGCACACATCGGTGCGCTGGTTAGCCATTCAATTCCGGCACCACCGGGATGCCGTCATCATTCAGTGGCATTGGCCAGACATTGCTTGCCAACTGCACAGGTATCTCGCCGTAGACGTGCGGAAACTTCTGACCATCGCGTGATGCTTCCCAACGCAAGCCGTCGCCCAGCTGATCGGCGTCGAATTCAACCAATACCAAATTCGATTGGCCTGCAAAATACAAACGGGCGGTTTCCTGCACCTGGTCGGCGGCGGACAAGTGGATAAACCCATCCTGCACATCGATACCCGCCCCCTGAAAGCTGCCCGCTTGGCGCGCGCTTTCCCACAAATTGGCGTCCAGAATCTTGTAAACCAGCTGGCTCATAATCCATCAAATCGGTGGGTAAGGCTGTTAACTGACTGACAGTTTCGCCCGGTTGGCGACGTTTGCCTATAGCTGTTCATGGCAAAACTTCAAATCGCTGTAACAGCCCGGAAACAAATCCGCTGTTAATTCCAATCAAGAGAACCATTTTTTCTTTTTCTTGCGTAGCACCCCATCGCTGGTTTGGCGCGGCGAGTTGGTGGATAGCGGTGTTGGCAATCCGTTATCGGAGGAACAATCTTGCGAATCGCAATTATTGGGGGCGGCGCCAGTGGCCTGATGACTGCCTGGTTGTTACAGGGTCAACATCAAGTCGACCTGTACGAAAAACAAACATATCTCGGCGGCAACGTGCGCACGTTGGGGCGTAACGTCACATGCAGCGACCTGCCCGAGGGCGTCGTTCTGGAAAACGGTGTGACCGGGTTTCACAAAGCCAGTAATCCAAACTTCCTGCGGCTGCTCAATCAGCTGAATGTTCCCGTCCACGAACACTTCCCGAAGACCGGACTGTTTTTCGGCAATCGCGCACCGTTAATGCTGGACAGTCTGCGCAACATCAAGGCGACCGGCATGCTGCGATACTTTTTGCGTCTCCGACAGGGTTACCGGTTTGGTCTGAGTCTGAAGTCATTCATCGCGCGTGTTAGATCCATACACGGCAACGATCTGCGTGGTCGTAAATTCGTAAATTTTCTTTCTGGCCGCAATAGCCGTTTCAACTTGTGGATGCGTGCCCTGGCGATGGAGAGCTACTCCACCGCGTTTCAGGACGTCGATGCACTGCCGGCCGAAATTGGCATACCGATTATCAGAAACGGATTGTCGCATTCTCCGTGGATGCGAATCGAAGGCGGCGTCTACACCTACATGCAACACATTCTGGCACGGATCGACGCCAACATCTTTCCAGGCACACAGATCCGCGACATACAGCGTCGTCGTGATGGCGTGAAGATTCGTTTCGCCAAAGGTTCCAGCAAACGGTACGACAAGGTAGTTCTGGCCGTTACGCCGGGACAGGTGTTACGGCTGCTGGCCAATCCGACGGACCAGGAAAAGCGAGGGTTTGGGGACTGGTCCGATCGGGCCGCGCGGACCATTGCGCACACCGATCACTCGTTTTATCCATCCGATTCACCCCGGATGTCCGTGATGGATTTCTTCGACGATGGGCGTGGCGCCATCGGTTACAACTGCAACATGAACAACCTGCACGATATCCCCGGGGACGTGCGTTACAGTTTTGCCATGGGACTGGACGCGCTGATCGATCCTCACAAGACTCTCGACAACCACATTCACCGTGTGCCTCGCTACACATCAGCGGCTGTGGCCCGGCGGCGGCAGATTATCGAGCGGAATGGCGACAACCACACGTTCTTTGCCGGTGCATATCTGGGCGACGGATTGCACGAAGGCGCCGCAACATCGGCGCTAGCCGTAGCGAGATTGTTAAGTCAACGGCAAGTGGCGGCAGCATAATTGTTTGCAACGACGATCTTTGACGCGGGGATTAACCGCCGCCCAGGTCATTGTCGTCTTCCTCGCGCGGGCGAGGCGGCGGCGGGTTCCAATTCGGAATATTTGGCGGACCCCACTCGGGAGTCTCCAGCGGATTACTTCCGGGGTCGGGCCAATTGCTGGGCCAGTTGTTAAGTGGATCACTCCAGTGATCGGGAGAGCTCCAGTCCGGCCAGTCGTAAAGGTCTGCTCCTTGTCCGGCAGGTTGGCGAACAACCGTAATCGACTTGTCGTCCTCGCCCATGTACCACCAGAAACCCATCAGGTGACCCATATGAACCCACGCCCACCACTTGACCTTAAAATTGTAGGTTCCATCGGCAGCCCACGGACATTCGGCATTCGGATCGTTGTTATCACAATTCAAAAACAAATCGAGCGCTCTCAGATCATTCCAGAGAAAAAAGGTGGCGTCCGGAATGACAGTGATGTTGCCTTCCCATGAACCGAGGAAGGGGCGATTGGTCGTGCGTTCGCCAACCTTCACCCAGTTATCTTCACCCTGCTCAATGAAAAAATCGGCGTGATAACTGAGGACCGGTTTGGTCGCCCAGAGTTCTGGAACATCGTCGACGATCGACCGGAGGACGATTCGATCCGTGTCCGCGTCAACATAGATTCCCGCCGCCCCAAGCTGAGGATCGTCGGCAAGAGTACAAAGTGGCGTCGACATAAAACAAGCGACAGCGAGCAGCGCAAAAGTGGTCCTCATAACCTGTTCCCTCCAGAAAAGATGAGCCCCGATCCGATCGACCAGTCCCTCGGTGGTGAATACTCAGGCATTATGGACAAGGCGGCGCTGGCTTGTCCAATCTGCGGGAGGAACGCGCAGTTTCGCAGCCAAATTGCCTTCCCCACGTCAGGGCGGCATCGGTTGATTCACGCGAGTCGGTTATTCGTCATTAGCGGTTTCGAGCGGCACGAGTGGGCCTTCTTCCGCAGCCATTTTGCGAATGTCCTCGGTGATTTTCATTGAGCAGTATTTGGGGCCGCACATGCTGCAAAAGTGCGCGCTCTTGAAAGTCTCCTGGGGCAAGGTTTCGTCGTGATAGGCCTGAGCAGTTTCCGGGTCCAGCGATAGACGGAACTGTTCCTTCCAGTCGAATTCAAAACGGGCCTTCGACAGTGCGTCATCGCGGTCCTGTGCGCCGGGGCGACCGCGGGCCACGTCAGCTGAATGAGCTGCGATCTTGTACGCAATCACTCCCTGCCGCACATCGTCTGCGTTGGGCAGACCGAGGTGTTCCTTGGGAGTGACATAGCACAGCATCGCTGCGCCGTGCCAGCCAGCCATCGCGGCGCCAATTGCACTGGTGATGTGGTCGTAACCGGGAGCGACATCAGTGACCAGGGGGCCGAGCACGTAAAACGGTGCGCCGTTGCAGATCTCAATCTGCTTTTTGATATTCATCTCGATCTCGTGCATGGGTATGTGACCAGGGCCTTCGACCATGACCTGAGTGCCGTTGTCCTGGCCGCGTTTGGTCAACTCACCCAGCACTTCCAATTCGGCAAACTGGGCCTCGTCACTGGCGTCAGCGATACTGCCGGGTCGCAATCCGTCACCCAGCGACCAGGTCACGTCATACTCACGCATGATGTCGCACAAATCGTCGAAGTGTTCATATAGCGGGTTTTGTTTGCGGTGCACCATCATCCATTTGGCGATCAGCGAGCCACCTCGCGAGACGATGCCAGTCACGCGGCTGGTCGTCAGGTGCAAATGTTCCATCATCACGCCGCAATGGATCGTCATGTAATCGACGCCCTGTTTGGCCTGATGCTCGACCATATCGAGGAAGTGCTGCGGACGCATATCTTCGATGTCGCCGCCCAGTTCCTCCAGCATCTGGTAAATGGGAACAGTACCAATGGGGACCGGGGAGGCATCGATGATGGCGCTGCGAATTCGGTCGATGTCTTTGCCGGTGGACAAATCCATCACGGTGTCGGCGCCGTGGTGCACGGCCATATGCAGTTTGTCCAGTTCCTCGTCCACGTTGCTGGTGACGGCGCTATTGCCAATGTTGGCGTTGATTTTGCATTTGGCAGCGATCCCTATACCCATCGGCTCCAGGCGTGCCGCGAGGTGTACCTGATTGGCCGGGATCACCATGCGTCCCGCAGCTACTTCGTCGCGCACGATGTCGACTTCGATTTGTTCGCGTTGGGCTACATATTCCATTTGCAGCGTGATTTCGCCCTTGCGGGCTGCAATGATTTGCGTCGTCATGGTCTTCAGTGGGTGTTGTTGTCTATGGGCAGAATCAGTCCGCGTGTTGCCAGATCATCCGGCGATCGCGGGTTTAGTCAAAAGGTACGGCAGCCGGTCCATCAGCGGCGGGTTCAATGGTGTTATGGGTTCCGTCGCAACGCGGTGGAGTAGACGTCTGTTTGCACGTACAGAACCAAACGGTCTCACTGGTCTCGGCGGTGAATACGTGAGGCCGAAACTCGCAACCTTCCTGGTTATGGTTGCCATCACACAGCGGCTGTTTTTCAGACATGCCGCAACTGCACCATGCATATTTTTTGCCGGCTTCCAGTTCGACGGAAATGGGGGCTGTCCCTGCACATTTGGGTTTGTCCATTAATTTCTCCGCTAATGACGTACCTGATTAACAGCCAGGCCGCAAATTCACACAACACGAGACTGACGCAAGGATTATCGCAACTTGCCCCTGAATCGCCAAGGACGCAGAGATCTACATGAACTGAACGACTGGACAGTTCGGTTTTCCGGCCAACGGGCTTACTTATGACGCCGTAACGCGTTGGGTGCCGAACAGGGCCTGCCCGCGTCAGCGTGGGCATGGCGCCAGAATTTCAGATGCTTTGCATGATTGGCGAAAAGACAGCCGACAGCGCATAAAAAAACCCGCCGCAATTCGCGACGGGCCGTAAGTCGTTACTCACCGACCGGTGAGCGTTTGAATCACCCTCAGCATCCGCCCGACGAAAAGCCGCCGGAGAAGCCACCCGAGTAACCACCCGAATACCCACCGCCGTACCCACCGTACCCGCCCATCGGGGCGCTGTAATTCATGGGTGCGGAATGCATTGGGTAAGTCGTGGTTCCCATTACCGGCGTATTGATAGTTGTCGGCTGGGAAATGACGGGATAACTCGTCATGGGTTGCGGTGAAGTGACGTAGGACGGAGTCACCTGGTTGTTCTGGGCAATGATGGCTGTCGTGCTGATCGGAGTGGTGGGCTCAAGGAAAGCCTGCACCTGGGCCACCGTCTGGAATCCCTTGACGCTGCGGGAGTGCCACATGCCATCCTTCTTCTCGTAGAGAACCAGCTGAGGGACTGCGCCATCACCAATCAGGCTTTCCGCATCCTCGGGGCTCTCTTCCCGAACCACCGATGCAAAATGCATTTCGTCGAATTCGCGATCGGCGATCATATCGGCCAGGGTATTCGTTTTCAGTTGCTCACACGGTGCGCAACTTTCCGAGGTTACCAAAACCAACAGCGGTTTTTCATCCTTCACGGCACGGGTGTAAGCCGTCTCGTAATCTACGGTGTCTAGAGAGTCCTGGGCAGCAACGGCCTGACTGGCCGACTGAATCATCTCTTCGTCCAAGCCTTGTTGATTGATTTCGGCTTGAGTCGGATCGAGAAAGGCCTCGACCTGGGCTACCGTTTGGTATCCCTCGACGCGACGCCATTGCCATTGGCTCCCGTCCCGTTCAAACAGGATCAGCTGGGGTACGGCACCGTCCCCGATCAGGTTTTTTGCATCCTGCTCATCGTTGTCCACATCTACCGTGGCGAAATGGACGTCCTGCAGAGCTTCGTTGCCCAGCATTTCAGCAATGGTTGTCTCTTTCATCTTTTGACATGGCTGACACCATTCAGCGGTGACCAAAACCAGCAAAGGCTTTTGGTCCGTTTGGGCACGGTGGTACGCCGTTTCGTAATCCACCGTTTCCGCGAAAGTGTCGATTGCCGACGCCGTCGAAGTAATTGATAAAATGGCAAAGATGGCGAGCGCAGCGACAGAGAATCGAACAAACATTAACTATTCCCTCCAATGAAGTGTTTCTAGCAGTCGGCGAGAGGCACCATGCAGAGCGCAAGAGTTAGGGTCAATAACAACTGCGTTTGAGCGCCAATCACGATCTCCAATCGTCTGTGAAGGTATAGAGCATAGTTAAATGAGTAAAATTGTCGATTACCCCCTGCGGCAAATCGGGCCAATGGCAAGCATTTCCTCGCTAAGGTGAGATTTCCCGTAGTTGTTCCTGTATTACGGCGTCGGTTGCAAAAAAAGGGTGTGAGAATCCCCCAAAACATCAGGTGCTGGCGGCCTGAAGAACCTTAACTGGTTTGCCTCATTTATCAAATTGCACATTGTCCAGTCAGCAAATCGATGGCCTGACTTTTGGTTCACCAACGGCAATCGACATGTCGAATCCGAAATGGTCTTAACGGCAGGCAAAACTGATGGAAGGCGCCTGGCTGGTCTGCGTATTTCGCCTGATCGGCGCCTTGGCAAGCCGACCAACTCGGAGTCTTGGCCAGTAAACACTGCTGGTTCGGTTACGCCCTGGATTCCAGGATTCTGTCCAGTCAACGCAGCAGGGACTGCAGCAGTTTGAAACCTCGATTAAGTTCTCGCGTCGGGATCCACAGATCGAATCCAAATCGATCCTCTTCGATCACCAGTCCCAGCGATGTGATTTCATCAGGCCGAGTGTATCTGCCCAGATCCTGTCGTTTGCGAATGG
>JBPCVB010000303.1:0-3877 GCA_051010855.1 Pirellulaceae bacterium
AGAACGAGAAGCAACAAGGCGGGGACAAAAAGAAACAGAGGGGGGGAGGGGGCCGGAGTGGCAGGACAGCAGGGAGATGTAGGACAGCAGTGCCAAGGTGCGTCGGCCGATGCACAAACGCATGCTGTTCTCCTATTTGCGATGTTACTCCTGCACGCATCGGTTCCGCATCCTGCGTGTTGGTTCGCTGGTGTTTGCGGCCGCCGCTGCTGTCATCTTTCTGTTTGCCGGCATTCTGAGCTAAGTCAGCGCGTGAAACGGTGTCACGATTGGCTTGCCCGACAATGCCAACGAACTGACGCGCGTAGCCAGGCCTGTCCCGCTCGGCTGAGCTCGCGACCGAAGCCAGGCTCCGATTCGTGAAACTCGACACGCCCGAAGGCGTTTTTCGGCTTTCCCCAACTTCGCCAGGCGGGATTTCGGATAAGATACCTTGCTTCGCTTTTTCTTCGGCAAGGTGTGCGTTCATGCAGAATCCTGGTGCGTTTTCATTTGGCCCGTCACTGCTGGACAAACCAGTTGCGGGACCGATGCGTTTTCGTAATTGTTGGGCGGCGGTCATCCTGATCACGCTGACGCTGACCTCTTGTCAGGGTCCCGCCGAGCAAGATTCGGTCGCCACGGCACCCAAACAGACGACGGCAACAACCAGCCAGGAGGATCCCCTGGGCCCGGCTCCGGCGCAGTTAACAACGACGACCACGCAGGAAACCGGGGAACAGCCAACACCTCCGGGTTCGCAAGAAGAGCAGCACACCAACGCGCTGGTCGACGAGACCAGTCCCTATCTGTTGATGCATGCCCACAATCCGGTTCAGTGGTATCCGTGGGGTGAAGAGGCACTGACGCGGGCTCGCGACGAGAACAAGTTGATATTTTTGTCGATCGGGTATTCCAGTTGTCACTGGTGCCATGTGATGGAACGCGAGTCGTTTATGGACGAGGAGATTGCGGCCTTTCTGAACGAGAATTTTGTGTGCATCAAGGTGGATCGAGAGGAGCGACCGGATATCGATACCATCTACATGACCAGCCTGCGCGTGTTTAATCAGATGGTCGGCAGTCAACGTGGCGGTGGCTGGCCGTTGACGATGTTTCTGACACCGGAAGCAAAGCCATTTTTTGGCGGGACCTATTTTCCGGCGCGAGACGGTGACCGGGGCGCGGTTACCGGATTCAAGACGCTGGCCGAACGAATTGTCGCGGCGTGGTCGGCCAATCGCGATCGCGTGCGTCGCGATGCCGACGTACTAACCAACGTGACCCGCCGCGAGCTGAGTGGCCGCCGAGATCGCGAGACAACCGAAATCAAGGCGACGTGGATCGACGATGGTCTGATCGAGCTAAAAGACCGGTTTGATCCTGAACACGGTGGATTTGGTTTCGCTGCCAGCAATCCCAATCGGCCCAAGTTTCCCGAGCCGGCCAACCTGCTGTTTCTGTTCGATGTTCTGGAGAACGATCCCGAGAATGAAGAAGTCAAAAATATGCTGGAACTGACACTGGACCAGATGTTCCAGGGAGGCATTTATGATCATGTGGGCGGCGGTTTTCATCGTTACAGTGTCGATCGGTATTGGCACATCCCTCACTTTGAAAAAATGCTCTATGACAATGGCCAGTTATTGTCCATCTATGCCCGGGCTTATGAGGTGAATCCCAAAGAGGAATACCGCCAGGCTTGCGAGGAGATTGCGAACTGGGCGATGGTCGAAATGCTTGATCCCTCTGGTGGTTTTTATTCGGCGCTGGATGCCGAGAGCGAAGGCGAAGAGGGAAAATACTACCGTTGGGAAAAGTCGGAACTGCAGACCTTGTTGGGCGATCAGTTCGCACGCTACGCGGACGTGTATCGCATCAACGAATCGCCGAATTTCGAAAGTGAATACTATGCGCCCCAGCTGACCCAGTCGCTGGAGCAACTCGGTCAGACCAGTGGCCAAACGGCAGCTGACGTGCGGAGCGAGTTGCGGGCCATGAACGACAAATTGCTGTCCGCTCGCAACAAGCGCGAACGCCCGTTGACCGACATCAAGATCCTGACCGGCTGGAATGGGCTGTTCATCCGTGGATTGGCTGATGCGGGCCGTCTACTCGAAAAGCCGGAATACATCGAAGCTGCGACTCGAGCGGCAAACTTCCTGCTGGAAAACTCGCTGATCGATGGGCGTTTGCGACGCACATACACCGACGGCGCGGCGCGGCTCAACGCATACCTGGACGACTATGCCTTTTTGATCGATGGTCTGATCGCGTTGCACCAGGCTACCGGCGACGCTCAGTGGCTGGAGAAGGCTGCAGCGTTGCAAGCCACACAGGACGAATTGTTTCTGGATGAAGAAGTCGGCGGCTACTTTTTCACTTCATCGGATCACGAGTCCCTGCTGGCACGTGCCAAGAACCCGACCGATGGTGCCGTGCCATCCGGCAATTCGGTCTCAGCCAGCAATCTGCTGTACCTTGCCGAACAATTAAACAAGGACGATCTAAAAGAGCGGGCCCGCGGTGTGTTAAAAGGCACAAGCAACTTGCTCGACGAGTTCCCCGCCATCGCGCCGCGTTTGCTGATCCCGTTGCGGCAGCTCGCGGAATAACGATTGGGGTGGAGTTAATCGCTGGTCGCCTGACCACGACTCTCCAACCCGCGAGCCAGCGGCAGGCAAACGAGGTAGGCAATGGTGTAACCGTACAGCGCCGCCAACATGGCCAGCGCCAAGCCGGGCCCCATCGCCGAAACATCCTCGACTACGCACAGCATCTGGATGCCGCCAACGATTACGCCAATCCAGCCTGCAGCGGTGAATGACAGGATCGCCGTGTCGAGTACTGACTTGATCTGCTGCCGATTGCCGTCGCGGCGGCCGCTTACCAGTTGAGCCAATGCGTGGATTGCCGACATCCCGTGACTGGCCAACACAATCCCCACACCCAGGATCAGTACAAATAACAGTCCAGGAACATTGACAAACACCAGCAGCGAACCGCTGCCTGCCATTGCCAACAGGATCACGATCAGGGCCATTGCCAATCCGATAATTCTCATATCTGTGTACTCCGAGTTCAGGATGATCAATGGGTTATCGAGTGGTTGCAGGGAATATTGCCCGAGGTTTACAGCCCCGGAGGCCAGCCCGGCGATTTCTGCCGTTGGTAGCAACCTGCGCAGTACCAGGTGATAATGGTCAACCAGATTCACGACAGCAACTTACCGGTAAACATTATGAAAACTGCATGCACGGCATTCTTTTTCGCATTGGTTATCCCCAATATTATTGCGGCGCAGGAAGACCACCCTCGAGATGCCCTGGAGCAGATTGCGGTCATCGATCAAAAGGTGATGATGCCGATGCGGGACGGCATCCGCCTGTGTACTGACATCTATCGGCCGAAAACCGATGAACGTGTTCCGGTGGTGTTTTCCCGCACCCCGTACAACTTCAACGGTTGGCGAGATGGCGAGGAAAGCACACGCTCGTATCGACGGGCGATGGACTGGGTTGAAAAGGGCTATGCATACGTCGTACAGAATGAACGCGGGCGTTACTTTTCTGAAGGCCAGTGGGATATCCTGGGAACGCCAACCACTGACGGCTATGACTCGTTCACGTGGCTGGCCGAGCAGGATTGGTGCAATGGCAAGATCGCCACGATTGGTTGTTCATCGACCGCCGAATGGCAAATGGCCGTCGCAGCGCTCGATCATCCAGCTCATGCGGCCATGGTGCCCCAGGGCTTTGGTGCGGGTGTCGGACGAATCGGGGAGTTTTATGAACAGGGCAACTGGTATCGCGGCGGCGCAATGCAGATGCTGTTTATCTCTTGGCTGTACGGTGTGCAGAACGATCGCATCCGGCCCACCTTTCCCGCTGATGCGACG
>JBPCVB010000304.1:0-9952 GCA_051010855.1 Pirellulaceae bacterium
CTCGCAGGCCTGTTCGCCGTCAACGGTCAGCGTTCCGGCCAGCACCTGAGCTTGTAATTCATCGAGTCCGGACTGTTCCAGCCAACGCGTCCAGATCTTGTTGATGTTTGACGGACTCATGTTTGCCTGTGCTACCCCGTTTGCTTGCGAACGCAGCTGGCCAGTGCCTTGCGGACTCTCATTAACTTCATGCGGATCGCATTGCTGGCCTGCCCCATTGATGCTGCGACTTCTGCTGCTCTTCGGCCCTCAAAATAAATCTGTCTGATAAGTTTCTGATGCGATTCCCCGAGTTGCGCGAGGCATCGCTCGAGGGCTTCCAGTTCCACGGGGTCGCCGCCACCCTCCATCACCGTGGCAATTTGTCGCTGGATGACCAGTTGTTCGATTTGTTCGGTCGTGGTGTGCGGACTACGTTGTCG
Organism: Pirellulaceae bacterium; assembly: GCA_051010855.1. Taxonomy (GTDB): domain Bacteria; phylum Planctomycetota; class Planctomycetia; order Pirellulales; family Pirellulaceae; genus CAJQPP01. The sequence continues at coordinate 423 of JBPCVB010000304.1, forward strand.
GGCACGCAAGTATGTGATTGCCTTGTTACGCGTTATCGAAAGCAACCAGGTACGAAACGAACTCTGCTCCTTGAATCGCACCACCGACTTCAACAATGAAAGAAAGACTTCCTGTGCCACATCGTCGACGTCCTGCTGGTTGCCCAATAGTCGCCACAACATGCTGCGCACGGCAACTTGATGTCGAAGCACCAGTTGCTCGAACGCTTCGCGCGAGCCCTTGCGTGCCTGCTGCACAAGGGTCTGGTCATCGGATTCGGTCACCAGCAAGTCCGCGTCTCTCATTGTCGCCATTTTAGTCCTGGCAAGGCATGAAAACGTCACGCGAAAAAGTTCAAATATTTCAGCAATCCGCCTTTTCCCGTTCTTAACCGGGCATGACCACCTTTCGCCTTGTTTTTTGAATCATACGCATTTGTTAATCTGGGATTTCCCGCTTACCAATCCGTCAGGACAAACTGCCCATCATGACCGAAAACCCCAGGACACCAGCCGAATGGTCCGCTGAGCACGATGGTCGGCTGGAAGCCATGATTTCACTGGCCCATGCCGCGGCGGGGTCGACCCTGAATTTCTTTAATGACCGGGGTCTGACCGTGGACCGCAAAGGCGATGCATCGCCGGTTACTGAAGCCGATCGCAATGCCGAACGACTGTTTCGAAAGCAACTCGCGGAACAATTCGCCGACGATGCGGTGTTGGGTGAGGAATTCGAGGAGCAATCCGGCGCGTCCGGATACCGCTGGATCGGCGATCCGATCGACGGCACAAAGTCCTTTATCTGCGGAGTGCCGTTGTACTCGACGCTGGTCGGTTTGCAGCACGATGGCGAGATGATTGGCGGGGTCATCGCGATTCCGGCACTTGGCGAGTCGGTCGTGGCGGCGCACGGATTCGGGGCGTGGCACCGATCCGGGGCGCAGGAGCCGTGGCAACGCGCACAGGTTTCGTCGTGCAATGATCTTGCCCAGGCGACGTTTGTGACGAGTCAGGTTGATACGTTTGCTTCGCGTGGTGCGGAGCCGGTTTATCGACAACTCGAGTCGGCTGCATACATCACGCGTAGCTGGGGGGACGGCTACGGCTACTTGCTGGTGGCAACCGGTCGTGCCGAAGTTATGGTCGATCCGATCGTCAATGCGTGGGACGTGGGAGCCATCCTGCCTGTGGTGCGGGAAGCTGGCGGTCGTTTTACCGACTGGAAAGGCGATGAATCGATCGATGGCGGCGATGCTTTTGGCACCAACGGATTGTTGCACCAGGACGTGATTCACATTCTCAACGCCGGCAAACCTGTTGCGAATCGATGAACGAAGATCGCAAAAAGGAGAAAGGATTTCCGTGGGTTATCGTGGGGCTGGTGAGCCTGCCGTTTATTGGGCTGGTGGCCCTGGCCAGTCTGCCTTTGCTGCGACCTGATTTGCCGCGGGTAAAAGCGGACCGCGTGAACTGGACTCGCTATACGCATGCAGGTCTGGGAGTTTCGCTGGACGTACCCGAATCGCTGCATATCGAGGAGAGTTCCGACAATGTCAGCATGTCCCTGGATGGATCCGGACTCGTCTTTATTTCCTGGATCTCCGAAAACGATGCGGATGATCGCGGCTTGTGGGGTGGCCGGCAGCCGAACGGAGACACGAAACTGGGAGGCGTCGCTGGCAAGAAATACGTCTACGATCATTTCGACGCCTTGGCCGGAGTGCATACGATTGCACACGTTGTGCCGTTCCGCGACAAGTTTTTGGCACTCGAATTTCGTACCCGGCGGATAACGGTGTTTGAGGAACTGGGGCTCATTCGCGGTACCGAAGATCGAGATCTCAATCAAGCAGAACTGCGAATGCTGAACAGCTTTCGTTTTGAGTCTGATTGAGAACGATCGCAATTCCGGGCACTCGCATCGCCGAATGCCGAGCCCTCCTTACAACCGGAATAACTGCGCCTGCCGGATGACCAGCAGTCAACTGATTGCCTCCCGTCGCTGGCCAATCGCTGCCCCTAACGTACTTTTGCATACCCATCCGTGCATTCAGCGAGTTCCATGATGAGCCGACCAGCGATCCGGCAGCTTTGGTCAAATCGCCTGCGACCGTTCCTTGGCCGCGCGAAATACCTGTGTGGAATCCCCTTCCGCAAACTGCAGGATCTCACAACTTATCCGGTCAGCTGGTTGATGGGTGGCCCGACACCAGCTATTGCACGCCTGCACCGGCTGTACGAACTGACTCCCGAACGAGTGTTGGCTGGCTACGTGCAGGGCGTTTTTCCAACCGGCGAACCCGGCGGCAGAGTCGTCTGGCATTGCCCTGCGGAACGCGCCGTCATCGCGACCGGCCAGGTTCATGTTTCTCGACGCCTCAAGGGATATTTGAACAAGCAACGTTTCGACATCGAATTTGACCGGCGATTTTCCGAAGTCATTCAGTCATGTGCCGATCGGCAGAAAACATGGATCACTGACGACATTGCTCATGTGTATCAATCATTGCACGAGCGCGGATTTGCCCACAGCGTCGAGGCCTTGCTGGACGGCCAGTTGGCGGGAGGCGGATACGGGGTGGCTCTGGGCAATGTCTTCTTTCTGGAAAGCATGTTTTGCCGCGAGGATCACGCCAGCAAAATCGCTTTTGTGCATCTGGCCGAGAGACTGCAGGAATGTGGATTCCGGTTTATTGATTGCCAGTTCATGACCGGACATTGGGAACGCTTTGGCGCCCGACCGGTACCGCGCAATGACTTTCAGGTGATCGTCGCCGGCAGTCTGAATCGCCCTGCGTGTTTCTCGCCGCTGTCGACCGGTGGTAACGGATTGGGTGTCGCCGGAATGCTGCCAAGCTGGGAACCCGCGGCCAGCTGTACCAGTTGATAAGCAAAAAAAAAGGCTTCGCGAACCCAATCGGTTCACGAAGCCATCAGTTCATTGTTGAAACCTAAACCTGGCTTCGCAGTGCACCGCCGAGCTTGAACAGGACGATCAAAAGCAATACCAGGGCAACCAGTCCGCTGAAGCCGAGTACCAGGGCGAGGATAACTGAGACTATTTTTTCGACGCCCAGCAAACCAAGGGCAAAGAAGGCAACCATCAGGCCACAGACCAGCCACTCGACGATCAATAACGTTCTCGCCATTGCCGCAATATCTGAGCGGCCCATGAACCGGGCCAGTGCCCGCAGGAACACCACATAGACCAGTGCACAGGCCCACATGAATACAACGGAGCCGGCCATTAGCATAATGATGCCCATCTCGGGACCTCCATATTGGTCCATTACGTACCATGTTGCCACTGATAGAGCGATCTGCATTACCCAGCAAACGATCGACGTTACGACCAGACTGCGTGTTTCCGTCGATTTCGGTACGAACGCACTCATCAGGAATCCGGCAAGTACGATGCCGGCGGTCGCCCACGAGATGACGTTGAATACCATTTGATGAGCCATTACGGTTTCCGGCGAAACAAACGCCAGCGCGGTCACGGTGATCATGGTGATTGTCAGGGCCAACAGTCCCCAGGCCTGAATCAACAATGCAAATCCAGTTAGGCGGAGACCAGGAATATTGGTTTTGGCAGACGCCTTTTTCGTGGCTGACGGACTGACCGCCGGAATCCGTGACTCGCGTCCAATGACCTGTGCGAACAGGGCGGCTGGAATTCGCAATACATTCTGGCATTTGCCACAACGTGCTTTCTTGCCGGCCATTTCAGGACGGACATTCCAGGCTTTCTGACAATTGGGACATGCAAGCGCTTTGCGAACGCCGGGATTGATTGATGCGGAAGACATGGTTTACCTTTCGGGTTTGATGTGAGTGAGCAAGCTCAAACCACAGCAGACGCCGATGGTCCCGCCTCGATTTGAGCCCGGATTTCAGCGCAATTCGGGCCCAGGTGTTACAGCAAGCGTGCAATTACAGGGTATCATCGGGGTTTTGGAGAAATGACGCACGACAAAACGCGCAGTTCGCACTAGTCGTTAACTCGATCCGAGAGTTCACGGAGGATGCGGTCCAGAAGAGGCTGTCCCGTGGCGTAAAGAGGACTCACCTTGTCGAGTTCGCCGCTGCGACTGAGAGATTCCAGCTGATAAAGAATCTCCCACATCGCCTCGTTCTTGAAGACACGCAACGTCCCCTGCATGCGATGCGCTGCGTGCACAATGATGGCAGCATCCTGCTGGTCGACCGCCTCGGTCAACTGTTGATTCAGGTTGGTGAGATCCTCGTATGCAGCGCGGCAAATATTTTGCAGCAACTCCTCGTCGCCAGCAAACCATTCCAGCGCATAGTCCCAGTCAATCGCGGTGGTGGATTGCTGATTGGTGACCGTCCGGTGCGACGACTCTGCGACATTGGCGGGAACGCTCCGTCCCATCATTTCCAGCATGGCGCCGTACAGTTGCTTTTTGCGTACCGGTTTGGAGAGGAATCCATCCATACCAGCGGTCAGACAGTTGTCACGATCGCCACGCAAGGCGTGGGCCGTCATGGCGATGATGGGAGTGTGTCGTCCGGATTTCTGTTCACGGCGACGAATTTCGCGTGTCGCCTCAAGCCCGTCCATCTCGGGCATTTGCACATCCATCAGCACCAGATCAAACGGTTCCTGTTCATATTTTTCGAGCGCCTGAAGACCGTTGTCGGCCACAGTGACAGTATGACCCCAGCGACGCAACAGTGCAGACGCCAGTTTCTGGTTGGCCATACCGTCCTCGACCAGCAGGATTCGCTGAGGGCCAATTGCGCTGAACTCTTCCTGGGCAACAACACGACGTTCACGCAAGCCGCCGCGTTTTCCCGTGGCAAAAAAGATCGCGCTCAGCAACTCCGATTGCTTGACCGGTTTCAGCATATGTCGCGCAATCCCGAGTTTGCGACACAGATCGGCGTCCATCTGCCTGGCCCCGGAAGTCAGCAACAGGATATCGGAATCACGTAACTCGGGTGATTCGCGAACGGCTCGTGACAAATCAAAGCCGTCCATGTCGGGCATATGCAGATCCGTAATGATCAGCGATATTTTTTCGCCAAAGGCTACCGACGCTTCAAGCAAATCCAGCGCCTGACGGGCTCCGGTTGCCAGAGTCACATGCATGTTCCATTTTCTGAGCAGTTCCTCCATGAATCGGCGGTTGGTCGCGTTGTCGTCCACAACCAGCACCTTCACGTCTTGCAGTTTCGCCATGTCGTGGTGAGCTTCCACCAGGACATCATCACGTACATCAAATTTGCACGTGAAGAAAAATTTGGCTCCCTCGCCCGGTTCGCTATCAACCCAGATACGACCCTGCATCATGGAAACCAGTCTGGAACAGATGGCCAAGCCAAGACCCGTGCCGCCAAAACGCCGTGTCGTCGATGAGTCCACCTGGTCGAAGGCACCGAAAATAGCGTGCAGCCGATCCTGGGGTATGCCGACGCCGGTATCTGCAACACAAAACTTCAATTCCACTTCGTTTTCCTGGCAGGCAACCTGCTCGACGTCGACAACGATTTCTCCCTGTTCGGTGAACTTGATGCTGTTGCCGACCAGATTGACGATAACCTGCCGCAGACGTGCCGCGTCGCCTGTCAGCAGATCCGGAATATCTGCGTTAACGTGCCATGCGAGTTCCAGACCGGTCGAGTGCGCTCGCAAGGCCAGCGATTTCATGGTATCGCCAAGTGTTTCGCGAAGTGAAAACGGCAACGACTCCAGCTGCAATTTGCCGGCTTCAATCTTTGAGAAGTCCAGAATCTCATTGATAATTGTCATCAATGATTCGGCGGATTCGAGCACCGTCTTGAGGTAGTCCCGCTGAACGTCGGACAGCTCCATGTCCAGCACCATCTCCGTCATCCCGATGACGGCATTCATTGGTGTGCGGATTTCGTGACTCATATTTGCCAGGAAATCGCTTTTTGCCCGGCTGGCAGCTTCGGCCGCATCCTTGGCCCGTCGCAAATCTGCTTCGACTTTTTTACGCCAGCTGATATCGGTGATGCTGGCCCTGATCATGGGCGGCTTGCCCGGCAGCGGTACCAGACGCACTTCGCAGGGCACCAACGCTCCGTCGGATCGCAGATGTAGCCATTCAAAAACGGCTGCGTTTCCCTCAAGCGCTTCGGCAATCCGCTGTTTGGCAATTTCTTCTGAGGGTGTTCCGTCTTCCTGGACCGGCGGACTTAAGTCAACCGGCCCGGCACTCAGCAACGCCTCGCGATCCAGGCCAAAAAGTTTTTCGGCATTGCGATTGGCGTCCACGAACCTCTGGTTTTCCAGTTCCAGCAACACGATGGCTTCAGGTGAGTGTTCGACCAGCGTCTTGAAACGCGCCTCACTTTCCCGCAATGCCCTTTCGATTTTTTTCTTGCGTGTAACGTCGCGGGCCACGGCGTACAGTAGACCGTCGTCGTCGGGTGCCGGGCAATTCCAGGCCAGCCAGCGATAAGTGCCATCCTTGCAGCGAAAACGATTTTCGAATTGCACCACATCATCTCCGCGGGCCAGTTGCTCAAGAGCACGCTCGGATTCCTCACGATCCTCCTCGTGAATGAATTCCATAAACGGGGTGGCCAGAATCTCTTCATCGGTGTATCCCAGTTTCCGCGAAAACACCGGGTTGATACGTTCGAAACGTCCGTCCAGGGTGGCCACACACTGAAAGTCCAGCGAGTTGACAAAGATGCGATCCCGCTCCTGTTCGAGTCGTTTCTCTTGCAACTGCGCATCCAGCAATTGTTGATGCACATCTGCCAGGTTTACCAAATCCAGTTCGGTGGCGGCAATCGACGCGAGATCGCGCAGGATACGTCGTTGCTGATCATCGAAACTGCGTGGCACGCGATCAATCAAACACAGCGTCCCCACCAGCAGGCCATCTACGCTCAATGGTTGACCCGCGTAAAAACGGATATACGGATCACCGGTCACCAGCGGATTGTCAGCAAAACGCGGATCCTCGAGCGCGTTCTCGACGATGAAAGTGTCCGCCTGCACAATCGTGTGGCCACAAAATGAAATGTCTCGTCCTGTTTCCGACACATCGAGACCATGGCAGGACTTGAACCACTGGCGATTGGCGTCCACCAGACTTACCAGCGCGACGGGCACCTGAAAAATATCGGCGGCCAGACGTGTGATCCGGTCAAACCTTTCTTCAGGCGGAGTATCGAGAATCTGCAGCGCGTGCAGGGCAGCGACACGCTGGAAGTCATTCTCGATATCCGGTGCCCGCAGCATAGGCATGCCTGAAGGAAAGAGCGGAAACGGCACTGGTGCACTAAATGGTATTACCGTTGCGCAGCCAAATCAACAAAAAGGGTCACCCTGCACGCGACTCGCCGTCTTTTTTTGCCCGATCCCTTCAGCTTGCCATCGAATCCTGATGATTCGCAAAGTGCCAACCTCGGCATTATCATAAACGAATGAGCAGTGCGGATCGGGAACACGAACTTGAAGAACGTTGCAAACAGCTGGAAGCTGAAGTTGCAACATTGAGGAAGCACGCTGGACTATGGCCAGCCAGCGGGCCTACCGTACGCGCGCCCGACTCGATGAAAGGGCTGTTTGAGCAAGCCCAGGAAATCGTCGCCAGCTATTTTTCGGATGTTACCACCGATCCCACGCAAGCCACGATCGAAATCAGCGGCCAGCGTTACGTGCTGATGCGGGCTTCTTCGTTGTCCGTCGACTTTCTGCGCACGATCAACAATCTGTACGCCGACCAGGGTGAACACGAAGCCATGGCGATCGGCCGCAGCTTCCTGTTTGACATATCACATGTCCTCGGGATGGAAGATGCCCGAAACTTTCATGAGAAAATGGGCCTTACCGACCCGATTGCCCGGCTTTCAACAGGCCCCGTGCACTTTGCCTATTCCGGGTGGGCGTTTGTCGACATCGATGATGTCAGTTCACCCAGCCCCGATGAAAACTACTTCATCAAATACGATCACCCGTTTTCCTTTGAAGCCGACTCATGGCTGAAAGCCGGACAGCAGTCGGAGCACCCTGTGTGCATTATGAATGCCGGTTATTCCTCCGGCTGGTGCGAACAGAGTTTTGGCGTCGATCTGACCGCTGTCGAAATCACCTGCAAGGCAGCTGGCGATGACAGGTGTACCTTTATCATGGCGCCGCCTCATCGCATTCGCGAATATCTGGAAAAGTTTATGCCGGAACATCGTCAGCATCCGGTCTCGTACCAGATACCCACCTTCTTTGAACGCAAACGCGTTGAGGAAGAAATGAAGACGGCCCGAAAAAAAGCGGAAGAATCCGACCGCATGAAATCAGAATTCCTGACCAACATGAGTCATGAAATCCGCACGCCCATGAATGCCTTGATCGGCATGACCGAACTGGTGCTCGACACCGCCCTGTCGGGCACGCAAAGGGAACACCTGAATACCGTGCTGGAATCGGCCGAATCGTTGATGGACATCATCAACCAGATCCTGGACTTCTCCAAAATTGAATCTGGCACGATGGAACTGGACGAATCCCAGTTCTCGCTGCGACAGTGCATTGCGGATACTATCCGGCCGCTTGAGGTGCGTGCTGAAGACAAGGGTATCAAGCTGAATTGGCAGGTCGCCGAGGAGGTCCCGGAAATCTTGCATGGTGACGCCATGCGGCTGCGCCAGATTCTCGTGAACCTGATCGGCAATGCCATCAAGTTCACCAGCCAGGGCGGAGTCACCACAGTGGTCGCCGTCGAGCAGCCAACCTCGCGCGGACTGATGTTGCATTTCGCCGTACGCGATACCGGCATCGGAATTCCGTCAGACAAGCTGGATGCAATCTTCGACGCCTTTACCCAGGTCGACATGTCTACGACGAAGCAGTACGGGGGCACGGGGCTGGGACTGACCATTTCGGCCAGTCTGGTTGAGCTGCTGGGCGGAAATATCTGGGTGGAGAACAACTCGGATCTGCCCGGCTGTACCTTTCACTTTACGACACAGTTCGGAGTCGAAACGTCACCAACCCATCCCGAACTGGTTGACCAGTCCGTGTTGCTGGTCGCCGACAATCCGCGTCACCGCAAGGTTTTGGCAGAAGCCTTGTCGAAGCTCGGAATGAAGGTCGCGACTGCCGAATCAGGTCACGACGCACTGTCGATGCTCGGAAATCGGTCGGGGCACGCCGATCAAAAACAACTTGTGCTGACAGACCTCGGTGACAGCGTCGTGCTGGTGGAGATGATTCGTGGGCGGCCCGAGCTAAAGGACACCGACATTATCGCGCTGGTTGGCAAGGATGAGGACGACCTGCGGCGACTGAAGGAACTGGGAGTCAAAAGGTGTCTGGTTAAGCCATTGAAACAGTCAGCGTTGATTGCTGCGATTCGCGCCGCGACTGCGGCCTACGCGAGGCCCGTGTTGGCTGAGTCTGCAACGTCTGCGGCTGAAACAGCCGAACCGCCGCCGGCTGCGCCTGGTATCCACATACTGCTGGTTGAGGACGGACTGGCCAATCAGAAGTTCGCCCTGGCGATGCTGAATCGCTGGGGTCACACCGTCGCCATTGCCAACAACGGGCGAGA
>JBPCVB010000305.1:0-3098 GCA_051010855.1 Pirellulaceae bacterium
GTCGTAATGCAGCGACATGATCGCGTACAGGCATTCGGCATCCTGATTCGCCGTCGTTGCACCGGTCAGCGAGGCATCGAATCGCCGTAACATCTGTGGTTCAGGAAACACGGAACGATCGTTGAAATCCATGATGCCGGCCACCATACCTGTATCGTTACGCGGGAAATTGGCCGGATCTGCATGCTCGATTTGCGTGGGAAACTCGACACGCATTAACTCGGTGATGCCACGCAAGCGAATATCCTTCAAATCAACTGGATCGGTCCCGGCAACAGGCCGGATCGGCAAAATCCGATACAGGTTTTCTTCCAGTTTTTGATCCAGCGCCTGTTGGATCCGTTCAATGCCGGCCCTGGTGCGATTTTCCAGCGCGTCCTGTTCGGCGCCACCCAGCACCGCCAGTCCCAGCGAGGAAATGATGGCGATAATGGCGACGACCAGTAACAGTTCAATTAGCGTAAATCCGCATCGGCGGCCGCGTCGTGAAAAGCGCCCGGATTTTGCAGAGCGGATTTGAAAAGATTTGAGAAGAGTCATGTTGTGTCCTTGTGGATCGTGGCCACTTACTGGCTGGCGTCGACAAATATGTCGAGACGGCCCTCGGCAAAGTTGCAGAGGTTGTCGTTGTTTTCGTAAATCGTCTTGTCCTCAATATCGCCAAAGCTTTCGTCCCAGCCGGCCGTCACGATCTGGAACCGGTTCGGCTCAACGAACAAGCCATCGATCAAGTTGGAACCGGGAACGCGACAGGGCAAGCCCAGGTTGGGATTTGTCGCGCCGGGAGCGAAGTTGATCACCGTGGTATCTTCGACCCCACTGCCATACGGATCGACGTATGTGTCGTTATGGAAATACAACAGCGGTGCATCACCCCCACGCTGCAACGCGCGGGCGATTTCATAGGGTTGCCCATCGGGATAATTGGCGGTGAAGATCAATTCCAACGTACCGATGTCGGCAAACACACGTTTCTCGCTGATGATCTCGGCATTGTCGGGAATGCCATCGCCATTGCTGTCAGCGGTGGTCGTGCCACGGCGTTTGCCCGAAAACGGATACTGGGCGTCGTTATAGGTCTGCATCAACCAGTACCACAGGGCGACTTGCGGACCACGCAGGTTTTCCGCCTTGGACGATCCGCCAAAGTTAACTGCCAGATTCTTGCCCACGTTCTCCCACCAAACTGCCAGGCGGGTGAGGCTGCCATCGACCGGATCGATGGCGTCTTCGTTGTGCATGGGCGAGATCTTGGTAAGGAATCGCTTGAGCCGTGTCTCCACGGTACTGCCATCGGGCAGCGTATCGGTGAAATCGAGCGGGTTGCCGGTGAGGTCAACAAACTCGCTGAAGTCCGATGGATAAAAACCGAACTCGCTGCGGAACTTCTCGACCGCCGCGTCCAGTTGAGTGATATCGTTGGTCACGGTGGTTTCGTTGGCCGTTTGACTGACGCTAAACACTGCCGGCAAAATCAGGGCTGCCAGAATGGCGATCACGGTAATCACGACCAGTAATTCGATCAGCGTAAAACCGTGCCCGCGCGACGTCCGGCGATGGCATGTCGGAAAAGATTGAGGAGCGGACATGAGGGAGGTCTCCATATTCTTGAAAAGATTGATCCAGATTTTTGTCTAGTATTTGATGCTTGACGTTTAGCCGCCCTGCAGACCGGAAATCAGTCCGATCAACGGCATAAACAACGACACGACAATGAACAACACAACCAGACCGAGCACGATAATCATCACCGGCTCGATCAACTTCATCATGCCGTCGGTCAGGGTACGAACTTCCTCGTCGTAATAGTCGGCGACCTTGTACAACATGACATCCAGTTCACCGGTCTCTTCGCCCACATCGACCATGTTGATCACGAGGTCTTCCACGACCGGCTTTTTGTGCATCAGGAAGTAGAACAATCCACCGACCACGCCAAGAGCCCCACAGGCGTACAGCACCTCGAACAACAGGTCAGTCTTGACGAACAACACCGCAAGTGGCGGCAGGGCCATGGTGGCCATAAAGAAGAACAAGGTCACCGGATGAAAACTGGGCACACAGTATTCCTTCATCGGCCGGGCGATCGTTTCGCCTTCGCGAATCGAGTCGGTGATCCGGCTGTACATTTTCTCGTACATGGCGTTGCCCGAGGTTTCCCGGGTAATCGTCAGACCTTCCAGAATCGGTACGCCACTGGCGACCAGGGCACCAAGGGTTCGAGTCGTGCGGGCGAGATTGGCCTTTTGCAGCAGCTTGCCCATCACCGGCAGTTTCAGCAGATACAGGTGCCACCCCATGCGGCCCGCGCGGAACTTGCACATCAGGGCAATGAACAGGAAGACCGCGATCGGAATCAACGGGAACAGGAACCACAACTTGACCACACGCTTGGAAATTGCGATCAGCAGTTCAGTCATGACTGGCAGGTCAATCTCGAACTCTTCAAACATCTTGGTAAATTCGGGGATGATGAAGATCATGATGAACGTCAGGATCAATACCGTGAACAACACCACCATCGCCGGATAAATCAGGGCCCCGATCACCTTTGTCTTGAGCGACTGGGTGCGTTCCTTGAACTCGGCCAGTCGACGCAGGATGACTTCCAGCGAACCACCGGCCTCACCGGCCTTGATCATGTTCACATACAACCGATCAAACACCTTGGGCGATTTGCCCATTGCTTCGGATAGCGTTGAACCACCCTCGATCTCGTCGCACACATCGATCAGGGCATTTTTCAAGGCTCCCGGTCGCGATTGCTGCTCGAGGATTTTCAGACTGCGCAAAATCGGCAGACCTGCATCCTGCAGAATCGACAGCTGACGTGTGAAGGTCACCATCTTTTTGCCGCCGGCCCCGCCCAGGGCAAAGGTCTTGCGCCGCGCATTTTTCGAGTCGGTTCGCTTGTCGGTCTTTTGCACCGAAATTTTGGTGACAAAGTATCCCATCGAGCGAATCGTGGCCTGGGCTTCATCCTGCGTCTGGGCATCGATGACGTCGCGAATCTCCTGACCCTGCGGGTCCATCGCCTCGAATTGAAAAGTTGGCATCGGGAATTCCTAACAACGATTAAAGATGGTTCGATGAGTTAT
>JBPCVB010000306.1:0-3274 GCA_051010855.1 Pirellulaceae bacterium
GAGATAGCCGGTCGGACTGGGTGCGAAGCGTGTGCGGATAGACATGGGGTAGCAATCAACGACGGAATATGCGGAACAAACGCTCACATAGTAACAAATTGGCAGAATGGCCGAAGGCCCATCCGAAACACCTATCTTCGTCCTCGTCTTCGTCTTCGTCTTCGTCTTCGTCTAGACCACGGTTTATCAAGACGACCATCGAGGCTGATTCCATGCACCGACAACATAGTCTGCTGTGGATTCCTTGGTAGAGAATCTCCGGCGCAGGCCGTTTAGCATCCGCACGATACTCTCGATCTGCTCTTTGCCATGGCTAACTGCCGTCTCGGGCAACAATTTCCTCGCAACCAGTACATCGAGACAGGCACTGGATTCCACTGCAGAGCCTTCCGCAATTTGCCAATACCTCAAACGCTCTTTCAGGGAATGCTTTCCGTTACCTTCAGCAATATTCAGCGCGATGCTGGTCGAGGCCCTTTCCAGTTGATCACGCGCAGACACTTTCGCCGGAAGGGATTCAATCATTGGTTGGGTCCAGGCGACAAAGTTGACCGCAACTCGATAAACTTCCAGTCGTTCATGGGCTAGCGGCATGCCGGGTACCTTTGCTAAAGCCTGCCAACATTCATTTGCCGCCATTGTCGCAACTTGGCTGTCGTGCACAAGGAGCAGACGAAGACGAAGACGAGGATGAAGACGAGGATGAAGACGAGGATGCAGTTAATCAATCATCAACTACGACAACGATTACGACGACCACGAGGATTGCCATATGCCAGCACAAAACGATCGCAACCCATCGCTACGACGAAGACGTAGCCAAAGATGAGCACCTACCCTGCCGCCACCGACTCATCCACCGGCACAACCTCGAAAACGAAATCATCGTGATCGAAATCGATGCGGACCGTTGAGCCTTCACTGTAATCGCGACGCAACAGTTCTTCGGCCAGCGGGTTTTGCAAGCGGGTCTGGATCACGCGTTTCAAAGGTCGGGCACCATATCGCGGATCGTAGCCTTCGTTGGCAATCTCCTGCCGGGCAGCATCGGTGACGTCCAGTTCCAAATCCTGGCTGGCCAACAGCATGGCCAATCGATTGATTTGCAGGTCAACGATCTTGCGGATCTGATCCCGTTTCAACGGATGGAAAACAATAATGTCGTCGATGCGATTGAGCAGTTCGGGTGCAAAGTGCGCACGAACGGCGGTATCGACCGCTTCCTTGATGTCTTCCTGGCTGCCGCCCTCCTCGCTGATCCGCGAGATGGCCTGGCTGCCAATGTTACTGGTCATCACGATGATCGTATTGGTGAAATCGACCGTGTTTCCCTGACTGTCGGTCAAGCGGCCATCGTCAAGGATTTGCAGCAGGATGTTGTAAACATCAGGGTGCGCTTTTTCGATTTCGTCCAGCAAAATCACGGCGTACGGACGGCGGCGGATTGACTCGGTCAATTTGCCGCCTTCTTCGTAGCCCACGTATCCCGGAGGGGCGCCGATCAGTCGCGATACGGCATGCCGTTCCATGTATTCGCTCATGTCGATACGCACCATGGCGTTCTCGTCGTCAAACATGACTTCAGCCAGTGCCTTGCACAGCTCGGTCTTGCCGACACCGGTCGGGCCGAGGAACAGGAACGACCCGATGGGTCGATTGGGATCCTGTAATCCACTGCGGCTGCGTCGAACCGCGTTGGAAACAGCCGTCACGGCCTCGTCCTGGCCGATCACACGCTGATGCAATCTTTCTTCCATCACCAGTAGTTTGGCTTTTTCGGTTTCCATCATGCGTGACACCGGGACACCGGTCCATGCACTGACGACATCAGCGATTTCATCCTCGGTGACCTGTTCGCTGAGCAGTCGTTTTTTGGGCTCTGCCTCTGACGGCTTCTCTGACGCCTTTTTCTCGCCGGCCTCGATCTGGTTGGTCAACTCCCGTTTCCGAGTATCGAGTTCATACAATTTGCGATATTCGTTCTCATCCACCGTCAAACCGGACGACTGTTTGGTCTTGATTTCGGTATCGAGCTGGTCGAATTGATGTTCGATGTCGGCCAGTTGTTCGCGTACCTTGCGGACGTCACCGACTCCCATTTTCTCGGCTTCCCACTGCTCGCGAAGACTGGCCAGCTCGCGACGTTTTTCTTCCATTTCGGTGCGCACGTCCTCTAGCCGTTTCTGCACGCCCTCGTCTTCTTCACTTTCCAGTTGTCGAGCAGCCAGTTCCAGTTGCGTCAGACGACGCTGGACCTCGTCGATCTCCTGCGGCACGCTATCCAGTTCCATGGCCAGCTTGCTGGCGGCTTCATCGACCAGATCAATGGCCTTGTCCGGCAGGAAGCGGTCAGTAATGTAGCGATTGGCCAGTTCAGCAGCGGCAACCAGGGCGGAATCCTTGATTTGTACGCCGTGATGAGTTTCATACCGTTGTTTGAGTCCACGCAGGATTGAGACTGTGTCCTCGACAGTCGGTTCACCGACGTAGATAGGCTGGAAACGGCGTTCCAGGGCCGCGTCCTTTTCAATGTATTTGCGGTATTCGTCCAGTGTGGTGGCACCGATACATCGCAACTCGCCCCGTGCCAATGCAGGCTTGAGCAGGTTTGCCGCGTCGCTACCGCCTTCGGCTGCTCCGGCCCCGACAACCGTGTGCAATTCGTCAATAAACAGAACGATCTGGCCTTCCGACTCGGTTACTTCCTTGAGCACGGATTTGAGTCGATCCTCGAATTCGCCGCGGAACTTGGCACCCGCGATCAAGGCCCCCATATCGAGAGCCAGCACTCGTTTGTCACGCAAACTCTGGGGTACATCGTTGTGCACGATGCGCAGAGCAAGGCCTTCGACAATGGCGGTCTTGCCAACACCCGGTTCACCGATCAGGACCGGATTGTTCTTGGTGCGACGAGACAGCACCTGGATGACCCGCCGAATTTCGCCATCACGTCCAATCACCGGATCCAGTTTGCCTTTTTGGGCCAGCTCGACGAGGTCGATGGTGTATTTCTCCAGTGCCTGATACTTGGCCTCGGGATGCTGATCCGTCACACGCTGGTTGCCACGCACCTGTTCGAGCGATTGTTCAAGGTCCTTGCGTTCAATTCCATTGAGTTTCAGGATGCGTTTGGCTGGCGAATCGGCGTCCGCCAGAGCCAGCATGAGATGCTCGGTCGAAACGAATTCGTCCTGCATTTCTTCAGCGAGCTGAGCCGAGCGGTCGAGCACCTGTCGCAATTCGCCGCCAATGCCCGGATTACTGCCTCCGGAGG